>NZ_FNOY01000022.1 GCF_900107165.1 Nitrosomonas halophila | reverse complement strand
GACTTAAAAAAACGCTACTGGGGGCGCCATTTTTGGGCGCGAGGATACTTTTGTGTAACATCAGGAGAACTGACAGAAGAAATGATTCAAAACTATTTGGAGCATCATTTTGAACCTAAAGGTGATGATAATTTCAGAACCGAAAGCTAAACGGGTCTTAAGACCCGTATCCTGACTTTAGTCATTGTCACTAACCCACCAGCTTTAGCTGGTGGTTGTTTAGTTGCAATTTCCAGTAGCTGGATACTGCTGTGTATCTGGCTTGAAAAATATCCAAAAAACAGAAAAGAATTCATGCGGAATTATTGGAAGAGAATCTTCCAAACCATGTCATCGACAGAAAATTCATTGACTTTAGTCAAAATTGAAGTCACTGAGGGTGGCCTGGTCTCCCCGAACAGCAAGCGTTCAGCCCTGGATTTATCGCGCTGCAAAAAGCTAAAGAATCCAAAAATATGAGTCGTTAGCGCAATATGCGTATTCGGAGGAGAGCGGTAGGAATATGGTCACTATCGAGATGGATTCGGCTGGTCGCATACAGCTAGCGTCCTATAGAAACAGTTTTTTCACGCACAGATAGGGCCTATTGAGCGTGAGAGCCAAATCGATTCCCAAAGGCTTCACCCTGCTGGAGCTAATGATTGTTCTCAGCCTGGCCGCTGTTCTGGTTTCCATCGCCATGCCGGGTTATCAAACCTTGATGGCGCGGACGCAATTGTCTGCGCGGGCCAATGAGTTACTGGCCTCACTTCATTACACCCGCTCCGAGGCGGTGAAGCGGGGTATGAGGGTCACCATCTGTAAAAGCGCGGATGGCGGCAGCTGTGTCGACACGGGCGACTGGCAGGCTGGGTGGCTGATTTTCAGCGATGGAGGCAAGGCCGGCACGATTGATGGCGGTGACCAGGTGCTGAGGGTCTTTACGGGACTGCATGGCATGACACTCAAGGCCGATAACCAGTTCAAAAACTGGATCTCATTCCTGCCAAACGGGCGTAGCCGCGGCAGTGGAAATTTGCCGAACGGCTCGTTCTATCTTTGTCATGCCGAGCAAGGGCGAAGAATCATCATCAATCATTCAGGCCGGCCAAGAGTGGATGTCGCGGCGTTCTCATGCTGAAAATAAAACAGCACACCCATCAGGCGTTGCAGGCAGGCTTCAGTTTGCTGGAAATCCTGGTGACAGTCATCATTCTGGGCATCGGTCTGCTTGGATTGGCTGGCCTGCAATCGATAGGGCTGACTTACAGCCAAAGCGCGAGTTTCCGTTCTATGGCTTCCATGCTGGCCTACAGCATGCTGGACAGTATGCGGGCCAATCGGGGCGAAGCCGGCCAGGGTAACTATAACTTTGCGATTGGCGCAGCCAAGCCTGCTGGCAGTACGATTCCCGAACAGGATTTGATCCAGTGGCTGAATGAGTTGGCATTAAGCCTGCCTGCCGGAACTGGTGCGATCGATGTGGACGCCAGCAATAAAGTGACCATCACCATTCAATGGGATGACAGCCGTGGTGCCTTGCCTGTCCAGCAACTGGTCGTGACAACCCGGTTATGAGAACGTCATGAACCGGCGTGCTGGTGCTCGAACATATATCCACAAGGAACGGGGGCTGACGTTGGTCGAAATGATGGTGGCACTGACGATCGGACTGGTGCTGCTGGAGGGGCTGGGTACGATGTTATTTTCCAGTCAGCGCACTTATCGCGTCAACGAGGCACTGGCAAGAATTCAGGAAAATGCGCGTTATGCATTTCAGATTCTATCCAGGGATATACGCATGGCAGGTTATCAAGGGTGTGGAGGAAGTGATGTAGGACTCAACAACACCTTGAATAATGCCACGGATTTTTTCTGGAACTTTGGTGTGCCGTTGGAAGGATTTGAAGCCATTGGGTCGAGCGCCTGGATGCCTGCATTGCCATCTCCAGCCGGCACGATACCAAGTCCCCTGGGCGGGCGGGATATTATTGTCGTGCGTGGCGTCGATGGGGATGAAAACCGAGTCCTGTCGCATCCGGAGAGCAGCCCGCCCGGTGCTGCCGATCTTGGGGTATCGGCAGGTAGTGGACTGGAACTCGGCGACATTGTACTGGTGGCTGATTGTGTTGCTGCCGCTGTTTTTCAGGTGACACATAGGCATATGTCAGCGGGGCAGGATATTCTGGCGCATGATACCGGAACGGGTACACCCGGTAACCGGACCCGGGCTTTGGGCAAGGTATACGTCGATGGTGAGGTGATGCGCATGCTGACGCGTACTTACTATATTCGAAACAACCCCAACAAAATTCCAGCCCTGTATTGGAAAAGGGGAACGATGGCCGCTGAGGAGCTGATAGAAGGGGTGGAGAATATGCAAATTCAATATGGGGAGGATCTGGATGGGAATCGGTCGGCAGATGTTTACCGGTCTGCTGATCAGGTTGTGGACTGGGGTGCTGTGGTCAGCGTGCGCATCAGCCTGCTGCTACAGTCAGTGGAAGACGGGATTGTCAGCCATCCTCAAACCTATCGCTTCAACGGTATGACGACCACAGCCACGGATCGACGGCTCAGGCGGACATTCTCAACCGTGATCGCGCTGCGTAACCGGACTTCCTGATTCATCAACAAGATGAACATGAAATCGACAATTTGTACTTTTGATAAAATATATGGGGTATGCGAATTGCGACTGATCGCGTTGGCAAGGTCGGATCAATGATTGTGGATAAAATGGCAACTTTTCCTTGCGCACAACGTGGCATCGTACTGCTGACAGGCCTTATTTTTCTGGTTGTCCTGACCTTGCTGGGAACGAGTGCCCTGCAGGGAACGCTGCTGGAAGAAAGAATGGCCGGTAATCTGCGCGATGAAACAATGGCCTTCCAGGCAGCGGAAGCCGCATTGCGTTCGGCAGAAGCATTCTTGCAACAAGCCGCACTGCCAGCTTTTGATGGGTCCGGTGGACTTTATCATCATGTATTTGCGCCGGTGCCTGATCCTGTTGGCTGGCCTGAATGGGAAACCCATGGCAGACTGGTTGAAGGCATTATCGATGATGTAGCTAGCCAACCCAGATATGTGATCGAGCAATTGGTAAGTGTGCCTGCCATGGGATCAGGTGGCAGTGCGCAGCAATCCGGTAATTCAGCGCATGCAAACCTGTTTCGCATCATTTCCCGAGGGGTGGGCGGGACCCGGTCGGCCGTGGTGTTATTACAGAGCACTTATCAACGATAGGCCGATGCTGCCAACCAGGAATAATATGCCAGCTACAGCCGGATACTTTCTGACCGGGGGATGGTTGCTATGGATGCCATTGCAGGCAGTGGCTGTGCTGCCTCTGGTCGACGTGCCGTTGTCCTTGATGCCAGCTATTGATCCGAACATCATTGTTACGTTAGACGATTCGGGTTCGATGCAGTCGGAAATTGTGCCTGAAGGGCTGATTGTGGAGGACGCACGTTTTGTTTATCCGAGAGCGGTTGGCGTTTATGGCGGAGATGACCATGCCAACCGGGTGGTCGATTTTGATCTGGACAATTGGCGCGCAGCCATGCTGCGTACCAGCAGTATCAACAAGATCTACTATGATCCTGCAGTGCGCTATCTTCCCTGGAGCCAGGCAGATGGTACGTTGATGCGTGATGCCGACAAGGCCTGTGCGGCGCATAATCCATTCAATACAGGTGCAGGCTGCCGGGATTTGCGTGCGGACAATACCCAGCATGCCGACTGGCTCGACAGTGGCAGCAGCTGGCAGGCAGAGAGCCGCACTTTCTTTCCTGCAGTCTATTTTCAGTACCACGGTGGGGCTATCAATTCTGCTGACAGTTATTCCCGGATTGAAATCAAACCCGCTCGACCGTATTACGATGGTGGACCGGGTAGAACTGATTGTGCCATGGCGCCTGTTTGCAGCTATGCGGAAGAAATTCAGAATTTCGCGAACTGGTATACCTATTACCGCTCGCGTATTTTGCTGGTACGGGCGGTAGTGGGGCGGATGTTCGCCGCTCAAGGCGGCAATATGCGAGTGGGGTTCGCTGCCATCAACCAGGGCGGCAGCAATGTGGACGGACTGACAACGGAAACGCTGGTCGCTGGTGTCAGGCAATTTTCCGGTGCGCATCGAGACGCTTTCTACGATATGCTCTACGAGCACACTATCTCGACACTGAATTCGCCTTTGCGTCAAGCGATGAGTAACGTCGGCCGGTATTTGATGCGTACCGATGACCAAGGTCCGTGGAGCGACACACCTGGCCAGAGTGGTGGTATCCAGGCGGCATGCCGGCAGAATTATCATATCCTGGTGACCGATGGTGGTTGGAATGGTGCGGCACCTGCCGGGATAGGCAATGCGGACAATACGGCTGGCCCGAGTCATATTCATCATCGCTCCCATGCTGCGCCAGCGACTTGCCGGTATGAACCCGCCTTGCCTTATGCGGACGATTACAGTGATACGCTCGCCGATATAGCGATGCATTACTGGAAAAATGATCTGCGGCCGGATCTCGAGAACAAGGTGCCGGTCAATGCCAGGAATCCGGCCTTCTGGCAGCATATGGTGAATTTCATGATTGGGGTGGATGCCCACGGGACGCGCACCGGCTTGCCGAGCGGGCCGGAGAGCTGGCCTGATCCAGTGCCCGATGACCATTATGCTGAGAAAATCGATGATCTTTGGCATGCCGCAGTCAACAGTCGAGGTAGGTTTTTTAGTGCTCTTGATCTCATCTCGTCTATTGACAGATTGCACGACGCTCTCATTCCAGGGGTTGCCGGTCTGGATTCGGGGACTGCGGTCACGACCAATTCCAGCCGCGTTGCCGGTGATGCGCAAGTCTATCAGGCCAAATTCAACAGTTCGGATTGGAGCGGTCGGCTTTATGCATTCACTCTGGCGCCTGACGCATCGCCCGGCGCCATGCGCTGGGAAGCCTCTGCGCAATTGCCAGGGCATGCCAGCCGTTCGATCTACACGCACAATGGCGCGCAGGGCCTGGCATTTACCGCTGCCAATTTTTCCCGGCTATCGGTTCAGCAGCAGCTGGCACTGAATACAAATATGGCAGGGGACAACGATGGACTGGGCGCATCACGCCTAAATTGGTTGCGCGGTGACCAAACTGCTGAAGTGAATCGGGGTGGCATGTTGCGTCAGCGTGACAATGGCGTGCTGGGTGCAATCGTCAATTCTGATTTATTGTATGTGCAGGCCCTGGATTTCGGTTATGGTGCTTTCCCTGCGGACATGCCCGGTCGGGCCGCTTATCCTGCTTACGTCCATATGAATACCAGTCGTACGCCGGTCATCTATGCCGGTGCCAACGATGGCATGCTGCACGCTTTCCATGCCGAAACCGGCAGAGAATTGTTCGCTTACGTTCCCGAATCGGTTTATGCAAATCTGAGCCGGCTCACTTCACCCGATTATGCATACCGCCCTTATGTCGATGGCGACGCTTACGCTGGCGATGCCTATATTGGTGCTCCGAGTGGCTGGAAGACGATTCTGCTGGGAACATTGGGCGGTGGTGGAAAAAGTGTATTTGCGCTGGATATTACCACCCCAGAAAGTTTTTCTGCAGCATCCGTGCTCTGGGAGTTTTCCGATCCCGATTTGGGGTATGTTCATGGCCAGGCAAAGATTGCGCTGTTGAATAATGGTGACTGGGCCGCGATTATCGGCAATGGCTATCACAGCGACAGTGGCCGGTCCTATTTATTGATCGTCAATCTGCAGACAGGTGAACTGATCAAGAAAATTGCCACCGATGCCAGTATCCATAACGGCCTTTCCAGCCCGGCATTGGTCGATAGCAATGGCGACAGGCGCATCGATATCGTCTATGCCGGGGATCTGCAAGGCAATATTTGGAAGTTCGATCTATCGCACAGCGATCCAGCCCGATGGGGTGTGGCGTATCAGTCCGGCAGCAGTAACCACCCATTGTTTACTGCTAGAAATGCGGACAACCAGGTGCAACCCATCACATCCCCGCTGGAGATTGGCCACCATCCCGAAGGCGGGTATGCCATCTTTTTTGGCACCGGCCAATTTATGACTGCAGGAGACCGTAGTGACACCCGGGTGCAGAGTGTTTACGGAATCTGGGACAACGGCAGCAGAATTCCAGAAACAGACCGCAGCGTGTTGCAGGCACAAACAATTGTGAGTGAAACGGGGGCATCTTTTGCCAAACGAAGCGTGTCGAATGAGAGCGTTGATTGGCAGACCAAGCGGGGTTGGTATATCGATTTGCTGGCACCCTCAACGGCATCGCCGGACGGGGAGCGTGCCGTCATGATGCCAAGGTTGAATCACGGACGGATTGTGTTTGCGACGCTGATTCCTTCCCGTGATCCATGCGAAGCGGGTGGCCGACATTGGGTTATGCTGTTGGACGCTGAAACGGGTGGCATGCTGACCACGCCCCAATTCGACACCAATGCCGATGGCCGATTCGACAGCGATGACGACAGGGTGGCCGGCATGGGTTCAGAGGGAATACGCGGGCAATCGGTCATGATGGACGCGGGCGGTTCCATTCATATCCTGGCTGCGACCACTTCGGATGGATTGGAAAATATCCTCATCCGCAATCCTGCCCCTTGGCCGCGCCGATCCTGGAAACAGATACAGTAACAGATTGTTAGGGCTCGTTAATGAATAACTTGGGCATACGTTGTTACGTCTTCGGGAAAGATGCAAGGCGCGAGGCGAAGCCGAATGGTCGTTCCATTCGCAAGCCTCGCAACGCCGCAGATGCCCGAATACGCAACAACCCTTCGGGCTGGGGTTGCTTTTGGCGCATACCGGCGTTGCAAGCCACTTGTTGTGAATGACACAACGGCGTGTCTTGCGCCTTGGTATGCGCCAAAAGCGACCCCAGCGTATGCCCAAGTTATTCATTAACGAGCCCTTACATCATCACATGGAGGGTGCGAAATGGTATTTGACCGGATGCAAGCCAGAAATGGCGGATTTACCTTGATTGAACTTCTGATTGTGGTGGCAGTGACCGGTATCCTTGCCTCGCTCGCCTATCCTGCCTATCAGGAACATGTCCGGCGTGTGCACCGGTCGGAAGCCAAGATCATTCTGCTGGAGATGGCGCAAGCATTGGAACGAAATTTTACTGAGGTAAATCGTTACGACCGGAATAGTGCGGGTGATATATTCGTGCTGACGGTGACACAGGCGCCTAGAGTGGGTGTGGCCAAATACAGGATTCAGTTTGCATCGGCCATGCCGACTCACAACGCTTACACTCTGGAGGCGATTCCGGTTGGCAGCATGGCTGATGATATGTGCGGCATGCTGACGCTGACACACACGGGTGCAAGAGGCGCTGACGCAAGCGCGGCGGTGACGGCTGCAGAATGCTGGCAGCGCTAGCACTCCGTTCCGCCAAACCGCTTACATGAAATCGTGCCTTCGCCTGTCATGCGTTGTTGCAAATCCTCGCCATAGCTACGGCTATGACTGCGGTTTGCGCCTAGCCTGGCAGGCGAATCCATCGATTTCATTTGTAAGCTAATTGACGGAACGGAGTGCTAGGAGGCTGTCCGAGAATAGACTGATCTACTGCGGACGATTCTGGCTGGCTGGATTTTCCGATCCTTTTCGTTAAATAGAACCACTATTCACCTCTTAGGGCTCGTTAATGAATAACTTGGGCATACGTTGTTACGTATTCGGGAAAGATGCAAGGCGCGAGGCGAAGCCGAATGGTTATTCCATTCGCAAGCCTCGCAACGCCGCAGATGCCCGAATACGCAACAACCCTTCGGGCTGGGGTCGCTTTTGGCGCATACCGGCGTTGCAAGCCACTTGTTGTGAATGACACAACGGCGTGCCTTGCGCCTTGGTCTGCGCCAAAAGCGACCCCAGCGTATGCTCAAGTTATTCATTAACGAGCCCTAATGATCGAAAAATCCCGCTCAACCAGCCTCGCCCTTGCTACGATCGCTATTCTCGGACAGCCTCCTAGCTTTTGTGGGATCAGGCAGGTTCCCTGCCGGAAGGATCCTCAATGCGGAAATCGATGTCGACCTTGGACCATGCCTCGGTTTCGTTGCTCAGCAGGGTCTCGGTCAATGGGTTGCATTCCAGCCATGATTGTGGAATGCATAGCCGGCAGCATGGGTTGTCAATCGATAATGACATTTCAGGCAGGTCAATATGTGTGCGGCTGCGGTGGAATATGGCCGCTAATCGCAAGGCGATCGAGCGGGAGAGATCAATGGGATCAGAGAGAAAATCCCTGACTTTGGTCAGTGAGCCCTGGTGTGAAAGTACCAGCTGGCTAAGCTGTCTTTGTTCCATCCTGGAAAAGCCGGGGATATCAGCATTGTCAAGAATATAGGCCGAATGTTTGTGATAGCTGGTATGCGCGACTGAAATGCCGATTTCATGCAGTCGAGCTGCCCAGGCAAGCAGTTTCAGGGCATCTTCCGCTTCTTCTTGGTCGGTATGATGGGCCAACAGCTGCTTGCCGAAAAAGATCGCCAGCGATTCGATGCGGGCAGCCTGAACCGGATCGATCCGATAGCGTTGCATAAATTCCTGCACGGATACTTCCCGCATGTCTTCCTTGTGGAAGCGGCCCAGCATGTCGTAGAGCACACCCAGGCGGAGCGCGCCGGTCGTGACTGCCATGCGCTCGATGCGCAGTTCGGTGAAGGCTGCTGACAGGATGGCAAATCCACCCGCAATCACTTGTTTGCGCCTGGGATTCAATCCGTTGAGGCTGAGCTTCCTGGCATCACCGATTTTGATCAGCGTTTCGCGCAGCCTTTCCAGTCCAGCGGGTGTAATGGATTCGTCGTCGGCATTTTCTTGATAGTTGTTCAGCATGAGAATGCGGGCGATCGCGCGGGCGGTACCGGATGCGCCATAGGCCTCCTGCCAGTGGGTGGAAGAGAATTCGGCTGAGACCGCTTGCAGTTCTGTCCGTGCAGCGAGCTCCGCGCGCTTCATCGCGCCTTTGGTGATTTTTCCATCAGGAAAGAATCGCTGGCTATGATTGATACAGCCGAAATAAAGGCTTTCCAGTTTTCTGGATTCCAGTCGGTTGCCGACAATGAGTTCGGTCGAGCCTCCGCCGATATCGATGACAAACCGGTTGTTATCGGCGGCCGGCAGGCTATGCGCCACACCCAGGTAAATGAGGCGCGCTTCCTCATGACCGGCGATGATTTCAATTGGAAAGCCCAGTGCCTGCTCAGCTTTGTCGAGAAAGCTGGCTGCATTTCTGGCAACGCGCAGCGAATTTGTCCCGACCACCCGAACCGCATGTAGCGGAAAACCGCGCAAGCGCTCCCCAAAGCGTTCAAGGCAGACAATTGCACGACTCTGGGACGCTTCATCGAGCATTTCGTCGGCGGAGAGGCCAGCCGCAAGCTGTACCATTTCTTTCAGACTGTCCAGTGGGTAAAGCTGCTTGTCCACGACCCGTGCCACTTGCAAGTGAAAGCTGTTGGAACCTAGATCAACTGCGGCAAGCGTTGAGTATTCATGCATGGCTGTCGGCTTGTGATCTGTAAAGGAGGTTTTATTTTCTTATTTCATGTTCGAGTTCATCTGCTGTGACATGGCGTACATCCTTGCCTTTTACCATGTAAACCACGTATTCAGACATGTTCTTTGCATGATCGCCGATCCGTTCGATTGCCTTGGCCGCAAAAAGAATTTCGATCGCGGTAGAGATCTTGCGGGGATCTTCCATCATGAAAGTGATCAGTTGGCGAATAATCGAGCGGAATTCTTCATCCACCTGTTCATCCTGACGCACAATTTCTGCCGACGCATTCGGATCCAGCCGGGCGAAAGCGTCGAGCGCCTTGTGCAACATGTTGATAGCGATGTTGGCGATATGCTTGATTTCAACAAAGCGCGGGACGTACATGCGGTCGGCAGAATAAATCAGCTTCGCCATACGCGCGATTTTTGCGGCTTCATCCCCCATTCGTTCCAGGTCGGTGATGGTATTGATCACGGTCATGATCATGCGCAGATCACCGGCAGCAGGTTGTCTGCGTGCGATGATTTGGCAACAGAGCTCATCGATTTTGACTTCCATGGCGTTGACACGATGATCGTTGTCGATCACCTGTTCGATCATGTGTTCATTACCTTCAGTCAATGCCTCGACGGCGCGCTCGATCTGTTCTTCAACCAGCCCTCCCATTTGTAATACACGTGTGCGAACATCTTCTAGGTCGGCGTCGAATTTTTTTGAAATATGCTCTTTGTGGTTCATTTTGGGATCCTGCAGAGAAGCGATTATGCGATTTTATGTCTGAATGATGATACTTTTATTGCAAAGGGCGCTGTAACAGGAAGATGCGTGTGGATCAGGACAGCGAAGCGTGCAATCTGCTCGTTTCGCTGCCATGCATGTTCAACAGCCGGTCAGACCGTGATGGTTTCCACGCCGTGATCGGTGCCCAGCAGCAATAGATTGGCACCTCTTCTGGCAAACAATCCATTGGTTACAACGCCCGTCAGTTGGTTGAGCGTGGTTTCCAGCTCGACGGGGTTCATGATATGCAGATTATGCACATCCAGGATGACGTTTCCGTTATCGGTTTTGAATCCTTGGCGCAATGCCGGCTGTCCGCCCAGTAATGCAATTTCACGTGCGACATAACTGCGCGCCATCGGTATGACCTCAACAGGCAGGGGGAATTTTCCCAATATGTCGACCAGTTTGGTTTGATCGGCAATACAAATGAACTTTCTGGCAACCGCGGCTACAATTTTCTCGCGCGTCAAGGCGCCACCGCCTCCTTTGATCATATGCAAGTGACGGGTGATTTCATCTGCGCCGTCCACATAGACCGGCAAATCCGTGACGGAGTTGAGGTCCAGGACTTCGATCCCGTGCTTTCTGAGACGCTCAGTAGTCGCTTCGGAGCTGGCTACCGCGCCTTCGATTTTATGCTTGATCTTGGCCAGCTCGTCAATAAAAAGATTGGCTGTTGAACCAGTGCCGACGCCGATCACGCTGCCAACCGGCACATGTTGTATGGCGGCCTGAGCAACCGCCAGTTTTTGTTCGTCTTGTGTCATGATAATTTTATGGCTAATTCCGGAAACCCGGCATCAAATAGAGGCATGATGCCGGCGCATTGAGGAATTTGCCGGATTGGGGGTGAATGGATCAGCTTTTTGGCTCTGGCTTTGGTTTCGGTAGCGCGATGATTGTTGCCTCTGGCAACCTAAAGCATGGCTTTTTTCACTTGCTGATCAGCATCTCCTTTGTCCGGCTTACTCCCGGCTAGGAAGCTGTCCGAGAATAGCGATCGTAGCGAGGGCGAAGCTGGCTGAGCGGGATTTTTCGTTCATTTGAGGCGAATAGTGGTTCTATTCAACGAAAAGGATCGAAAAATCCCGCCTGGCAGGTTCGTCCGCAGTAGATCAGTCTATTATTCTCGAGCAGTCTCCTAGGTAACATACCCTTGGCTTTAAGCGTACCATAACTTCAGGCGAGTATAATCATTGAATCAATCAAAGCTGATGGCAATCGTACTGGTTGCGGTTCGATTTCAGCATGAACAGGCAGGATGCGCATCTTGGTCATTACAGGCGTAACCGGGCGGGCGATGCAGGATTTTATGTTGAAATAGGGAAAGGTTGATTTTGATATTTCCAAGGCATGAACGGATGGTTGAACGGAGGTGGAGATGAGCGCAATCAAACTGCTTCCAGATGGTCTGATCAATCAAATTGCAGCTGGGGAGGTGATCGAGCGTCCAGCTTCTGTGCTGAAAGAGCTCCTGGAGAATGCCATCGATGCCGGTGCAACCGATATTGCGGTAACGATTGCACAAGGGGGACTCAAGCAGATTCGCGTCAGTGACAATGGCGTGGGAATTCCCAGCGACGAGCTGTCGCTGGCTCTCATGCGTCACGCAACCAGCAAGATCAGCAATCAGGCGGATTTGCAGAAAATTACCAGCCTGGGTTTTCGGGGAGAAGGTCTGGCCAGTATCGCCTCCGTTTCATATTTGCAGCTCATCAGTCAGCGATCGGGTGCACAACATGCCTGGCAGATCCAGGCAGAAGGCGGGCAGATTTCTCAGCCTGAGCCGGCTTCTCATCCGGCTGGTACGACTCTGGAAATTCGCGATCTTTTCTTTAACTTGCCAGCACGTCGCAAATTTCTCAAAACCGAGGCGACCGAATTTGCGCATTGTGAAGAAGTATTCCGGCGCATGGCATTGTCTCATGCTGGCATTGCTTTCACCCTGCGGCATAACGGCAAATTGCGCAGTCACTGGCAAGCGATGGCGGTCGAACGGCGTGTGCGTGAGGTGTTGAGCGAAGAATTTGCGCAAGCCGCGACCTGGGTGAGTGAATGTTCGGCAGGCATTGGCTTGCAGGGCATGCTTGCGTTGCCGGCCTACTCACGCGCCACGCGCGATATGCAATACTTTTTTGTCAACGGCCGCTTTGTCAGGGATAAGCTGATTGCCCACGCCCTGCGGGAAGCTTACCGTGATGTGCTGCATTTGGATCGCCATCCGGCGTTTGTCCTGCATCTCGATGTCGATCCAGAGTCGGTCGATGTCAATGTCCATCCGACCAAAACCGAGGTGCGTTTTCGTGATGGGCGCGCAGTGCACCAGTTTATCTATCATGGTGTGAGCAAGGCTTTGGCCTCCCCACGCAGTGCGATCAAGGCACAGCAAACCGCTTCACCCGAGCCGTCTTCTGCCGCAATCCGGCCGCCAGATCATCAGGGTCATGCCGGTGCGGGTTATCTCCGGCAGTCGAATCTGCCGTCCAATGCGCTTGCGCAGCCTTCCTCCTTTTATCAGGTTCTGTTTGGTGATGAAGCCCGCAGGCCATCTGACCCTGGCCAGCCCGCGCCGGGGGAATCCTCGGCAAATCTTCCGCCATTGGGTTTTGCCTTGGGGCAGCTGCATGGCATATATATCCTGGCTCAAAATGCGCGGGGCCTGGTCATTGTCGACATGCATGCCGCCCATGAAAGAATTGTCTATGAAGCGCTTAAATCGAAAATGGACCAGCAGGCGCTGCCCACACAGAGGTTGTTGATACCGGTCACATTTCATGCAGATAGCCTGGATATTGCCACGGTTGAGGAGAACCAGGCGGCCTTGCAGAAACTGGGGCTGGAATTAGCTGCGCTCTCGGCAACGACGCTGGTCGTGCGTGCAGTCCCGGCTATATTGCAGCATGCGGATATCGAAAAACTGGTGCGTGAGATACTGAATGAAATCAGGGACGGGAACCCGGATCAGTTGCTTTCGGCCCGCCGTAACGAGCTGTTGGCCACCATGGCCTGCCATGGTGCCGTACGCGCCAATCGAGCCATGACAATCACCGAAATGAATGAACTGCTCCGTAAAATGGAGGCGACCGAGCGTTCCGATCAATGCAATCACGGCCGGCCAACCTGGTTTGAAATCAGTCTTGCCGAACTGGATAAGATGTTCATGCGCGGGAAATAAATTGGCCGCTTTATAGTTATTGTTTTCGGGTACGCTTGCGCACCTTCCGGTTGTGGTCGAGAAGCTGTTTGATCATGTCATAAAAGCGAGGCAGTTCATGTGCGCAGCAGCAATGATAAGGAGCCGTGAAGGAATGAGTGTTACAGTTATTTATGAGCGACTCCTAAGATTAGAATGAACATGCAAAACGGATAGATATTCAATTAAAAAATTTCAGGAGATGTTATGTACCAAAAAATCCTGGTTCCAGTTGACGGTAGTCCAACTTCAAACCGTGCTGTGCAAGAAGCGGTCAAATTGGCGCAACTGCTAGGTTCCCAACTGGAACTCGTGCATGTTTATGAGGACATCGTTTATCTAATTAGCAAAGACTATATCAGTTACGAAGAATTGCAGAGAACAGTTCGTAGCTGTGGGGAAAAGATACTCACCGAAGCCGAAATGCTCGTCAAAGAAGTTGGCCTGGAGGCTGAAACCAGGATAATTCAGGCGAGCAAGGAGCGCGTTGCGCAACTGCTGGTAGCCGAAGCCGAGCGCTGGCAGGCTGATTTGATCGTTATCGGCACACATGGTCATACAGGCTTTAGCCGGTTGTTGCTTGGCAGTGTGGCAGAAGGTTTGGTGCGGATTGCACCGATTCCCGTCTTGCTGATTCGTGGCCAGGAGCATTGATGCTTGTTGACAGGATGGCAGAAATTAGAACGTAATAAGACTATTGATCTGGGCAGGGGCGCGATAGAAACTGAATATCTTGGTTGATCGAGACCAGCCAGAATTTCGTGCCGACATTGATTAACAATTCCAAGCCAAATCAGGACTTTTCCATGACACAAAACCAGAAAAAGATATCTGCTCAACCATGGCACGCCCATGCGACAAACGAGGTGCTGGAACACTTTAAAAGTGACCCTCGGGGACTCACTCAGGAAGAGGCTGCGCACCGGCTCGAAGCATATGGCCGGAATCGCTTGAAACCCGCGCAGCGCCGGGGACCGTTTAAACGTTTTCTGATGCAGTTTCACAACGTTTTGATCTATGTGCTGCTGGCGGCGGCGGCAGTCACGGCGATGCTCGGCCATCTGGTGGATACCGGCGTTATTCTCGGTGTGGTACTGGTAAATTCAGTCATCGGTTTTATCCAGGAAGGCAAAGCGGAGCGTGCGCTGGATGCAATCCGAAAAATGTTGTCGCCGCATGCAGTCGTGCGCCGAGAAGGCCAGACCCACGAAATTCCAGCCGAGGAGGTGGTGCCTGGCGATATTGTGCTGCTGGTGTCAGGTGACAAAGTGCCTGCCGATCTGCGCTTGTTCGAGGTGCGTACACTGAAAGTGGATGAAGCTGTGTTGACAGGTGAATCCGAGCCAGTGGAAAAGCATGTGAATCCGGTCGAGGAGGAAGCAGGGATCGGAGACCGTCTCTCCATGGCGTATTCCGGTACGCTGGTCACTTATGGTCAGGCAGCTGGCGTTGTCATTGCCACCGGTGAGGCAACTGAAATCGGCCGGATCAGTGCGATGATCGCGAAGGTGGAAGAAATTTCAACGCCGTTGACACGCAAGATGGGCAAGTTCGCCCATTGGTTGACGGGTGCGATTCTGGTTTTTGCCACACTCACGTTCACATTCGGCATTTATTTGCGTGACTATACGGCGGCAGATATGTTTCTGGCTGCAGTCAGCCTCGCGGTTGCCGCCATCCCGGAAGGTCTCCCGGCCATTATGACAATCACGCTGGCAATTGGCGTGCAGCGCATGGCAGGGCGACATGCCATCATTCGGCGGTTGCCTGCGGTGGAAACTCTGGGTTCGGTGACAGTCATCTGCTCCGATAAAACAGGTACGCTTACCCGTAACGAGATGACGGTGCAAAATGTGGTGTGTGGTGATCGGCAATTTTCGGTCACTGGCGTAGGTTACGCCCCCCATGGGGATTTCCTGTTGGCTGATGCCGAGACCGGTCCCGATCAACATGGCGACCTGATAGAGTTGGCACGGGCCGGTTTGCTGTGTAACGATGCTCGGTTGCGGCATAATCAAGATGTTTGGGAACTGGAAGGTGATCCGACCGAGGGTGCGTTGATCACGCTGGCATTGAAGGCGCGCCTCGATCCTGCATCCGAGCAAGAAACGCGGCCGCGCACCGATGTGATTCCATTCGAGTCTGAACACCGTTTCATGGCGACTTTGCATCATGACCATGATGGCCATGTGTTTGCCTACGTCAAGGGTGCCCCGGAGCGGGTGTTGCTGATGTGTGGCAAGGAACGCCACAATGGCCGTGATCGGGAACTGAATCGCGAACACTGGGAATCGCTGATCAATCATCTTGCTTCACAGGGTGAGCGCGTTTTGGCGATCGCCACCAAATGCTTCGATAATGATAAACATGCCCTACAGTTCGGGGATGTGGAAGACAACCTGACTTTACTCGGCTTGGTCGGCATTATCGACCCGCCGCGGGACGAGGCGATTGTCGCGGTTGAAACCTGTCGGGAGGCCGGCATCCGTGTAAAAATGATTACCGGCGATCATTTGATCACTGCGCGTGCGATTGGCAAACAGCTGGGCATTGGTGACGGCATCAAGGCGGTTGAAGGTAAGGATATCGAGTCGCTGGATGATGCCAGTCTGCGCAAACTGGTTGCTGAAGTTGACGTGTTTGCGCGTTCGAGTCCGGAGCACAAGCTGCGACTGGTGGAGGCTCTCCAGGCAAATGATGAAGTGGTGGCGATGACCGGTGATGGCGTGAATGACGCCCCCGCCCTGAAGCGGGCGGATGTCGGTGTGGCGATGGGTGTGAAAGGGACCGAGGCGGCGAAGGAGGCAGCAGAAATGGTGCTGGCCGACGATAACTTTGCTTCGATTGAGCGCGCGATTGAAGAAGGCCGTACTGTCTACGACAATCTCAAGAAATCAATTACCTTTCTGTTGCCGATCAATGGGGGCGAATCGGGTGCGCTGATTGCTGCAATTATCATGGGCGCCACACTGCCGATTACGCCGGTACAGATTTTATGGGTGAATATGGTAAGTTCAGTTGCACTGGCGCTTGCATTGGCATTTGAGCCGACTGAGCCGAATGTGATGCGGCGCGCACCCAGACCGGTGTCTGAACCCATTCTGTCCGGATTCCTAATCTGGCGTATTGCACTGGTTTCAACACTTTTTCTGATCGGTATTTTCGGCATGTTTGAACTGGCGCTTATGCGTGGGGCAGCGCTGGAAGAGGCGCGCACGATTGCAGTCAATACATTGGTCTCGATGGAAGTGTTTTATCTATTCAGTGTGCGTTACTTGCGTGCCCCTTCGTTTACCATGACAGGTATCAAGGGAACGAAGCCGGTTTTGATGGCGGTTGCCACGGTACTCGTATTGCAGCTGATGTTCACGTATGCACCCTTCATGGAAGTGTTCTTCGGCACCCGGCCGCTGGCTGTTATGCAGGGAATAGAGATCGTGCTTGCCGGCGTGGCATTGTTGGTGATACTAGAGTCCGAGAAATGGCTGCGTGGCCTATTGGGATTTACGGCAGAATCGTCGCCTGCGCGTCCACGTTAGCATTCTGGTGGCTTACCACGAATGGACACGAATACACACGAATGATTAGGTGGCAATGCACACATGGATTGAGTTTTGTCATGCAGCAGGACAAATACGTGATAACTGGCCAAATGATGGTCGAAGCACAATCTTTGCATTATTCGTGTTAATTCATGTCCATTCGTGGTTGATTCAAACCGTGCCGGTAAAAACCTGGCCACGGCTATGGGGGCCGCTGGTCACCAGAAACCAATCAGAAGCAGGAGTGTGATTGCAAGTATGATGGCTGACTGTATCCTGTAGTTTTGATACCATGCTTTATCCATCAGCGCTTTGCTTTCCTGCTTGTACGTATTCGCTTTCCAGAGCAAACCTTCGATGGATGTGCGATCGTGTTCGCTGATCTTGATCAGGGAAATAACCATGATCAGAAGGCTGCTGAATACAAACAGGATCGGCGCCACATAGAGGAAATGGATATCGATGACGCCGAATATCATATTGGCCACGAACAGCAATGTGGACAGCAGGTGCCCGCCTATCAGCCCCCAGAAAGCCGCTTGCCTGTGGGCCCCGCCCCAGAATATGCCCAGCAGCAGTGCCGCGACAAAGGGTGGGCTCTGATAGGCCAGTATCGACTGTAAATAGACCCAGAGCGAGGGGAAATCGGCAATGATGGGTGCCCAGATGGCGGCAATCAGCATGAAGATGAAGGTCGTAATCCGGCCCGCCAATAATAGCTGCTGTTCGTTCCATGCCGGTTTCAGCAGTTTGGTGAAATCCATCGTGACCAGTGTGGAGGCCGCGTTCAGGGTGGAGTCGATAGAAGACATGATTGCAGCGATCAACGCAACCAGTATCAATCCTCTCAATCCGCTGGGCAGTAAATCGAAGAGCAATACCGGGAATACGATATCCGGCGTGAAGGCATCCAGGGAAGGCAAATCGGGATACAAGAACAGGGCGAAGATGCCTGGCATGACCATGATGAAGAGCATGGGCAGCTTCAAGAATCCTGCCAGTAACGCCCCCCAGCGCCCGTGATCGAGGTTTCTGGCACCCAGTACACGTTGTACCATGAATTGATTGGTGCACCAGAAATAGAAGCCGAGCAGCGGGACGCCAAACAACAGGCCGGGCCAGGGCAGAAAAGGGTCATCAATCGGTTGAATGAGGCGCAACATGCTCGCGTCGACATTGTTTGCGACAGTCTGCCAGGAGTAGTCCAGTCGGCCGAATGCCAGGGCAGAAATCAGGAGGGCGCCAAGCAACAGCAGGATTGCCTGAATCGTATCGGTATAAACGACCGCCTTCAGCCCACCTAGAATGGTATAGACACCGGCCAGTATGGCAAGAATGATGACCGAAAGCGCAAAAGGTATTTCAGGGTAAAGCAGAAAAATGACCAGCGCGCCTGCGTAGAGTGCGCCAGCTGTATCGATGAAAATATTTCCCAGGATGGTAAAAGCGGAAAAATAGAAGCGGGCGCGTCTGTCATAGCGCCGTTCCAGAAATTCCGGCATGGTGTAGACGCGGCTGTTTAACAACAGTGGCAGTAAAAACAGGGTGAAGAAGATCAGTACGATTGCTGCCATCCATTCATAGTTGAACACCGAGATGCCGATGCTGTAGGCGCTGCCGGCCATGCCGATGAGGCTGGTCGATGACATGTTGGAAGCGAGGAGGGATAAACCGATCAGTGGCCAGCTCAATGAGCGGCTGGCAAGAAAATAATCCTCGGTATCATGGGTATTCCTGGATACCCGCAATCCGATCCAGAGAATCACGATTACATAGCCGGCAATGACCATGTAATCGTAGGTGTGAAGTGTAAAATCAGGCATGTCGGCACACGAAAAATGGGAGCAGCATAGTGGATTGGCGCTGATCCGCTGCATTGTCTGGGCATGTCTCGGTGGTCATTCGAACATATTCTGTTGCACGCGCATTTCGGGTTGCTTGTCAATAATGGTAGCGGACAATGGCAGGCTCGTCAGCAACGTAATCCACCTGCTGCACGCAAGCGCCCAGTATTTTGATATTCTGGTCGAAGCTGTTTTTATGGAATCATTTGCCGTGATTAATATACTAATCCTGAGCGGGTACTGCTGATGGAACCTGTCACGCTCGAGCATGATGATGCCTTGATCATAGCCGATATGCAGCATGACTTCCTGCCAGGCGGAAGCTTGGCTGTGCCAGAGGGGGACGTCATCATTCCCCTGCTCAACCAATATATGGCCCGGTTTGAGGCAGGCAATTTGCCTGTATTCGCGACGCGCGACTGGCATCCGGCAAATCATTGCTCTTTTGTTCAACAGGGAGGTATCTGGCCGCCACATTGCATCGCCCATACGCCTGGCGCGGATTTTCATCCGGCGCTCAACTGGCCACCTGGAACGCATGTCATATCCAAGGCAACTGCCCAGGAAAAAGAGGCTTATTCTGGTTTCGAGGATACAGCGCTGGATAGCTTGCTTAGCGCCCTTGGTGTGCGCCGATTGTTCATCGCTGGCATTGCAACCGAATATTGTGTTTTACAAACGGTCAAAGATGCTTTACGTAAAGGGTATCGTGTATTTGTGTTGGAAGATGGGGTGCGTGCAATCAATCTGCAGCCGGATGACGGTGCGCAGGCAATTCAGGAAATGCGCCAGTCAGGTGCGCATTTGATTGACTATGGGAGACTACAGCCATGAACCCGATATCCAGTCCGCTATTGGCCGATCTCTACCAATTCACGATGCTGCAAAGCTATCTTGAGCAAGGTATGCACGATACGGCCGTGTTCGAGTTGTTTATGCGCAAGCTTCCGCCAGAGCGTAATTTCATGGTGGCGGCTGGCTTGGAGCAGGTGGCCGATTTTCTTGAGCAGATGCGATTCACGGCAGAGGAACTGGCGTGGCTGGCAGAACGGTTCCCAACACCGGTTATTGACTATCTTGAACATTTCAGTTTCAGCGGTGATGTGCATGCCATGCCGGAGGGGACCCTCTTTTTTCAGAATGAGCCCATTCTGCGCGTGACGGCCCCTCTGCCACAAGCGCAGCTGGTCGAATCACGCATCATTAATTTGCTGCATTTCCAGAGTCTGATCGCTTCGAAGGCTGCCCGTTCGGTTTTGGCCGCCCCCGGAAAACTGCTGGTGGATTTCGGTATGCGGCGCGCCCATGGTGCGGAAGCTGCATTGCTGGCGGCGCGCGCCAGCTATCTGGCAGGATTTTCCGGCAGCGCAACCGTGCTGGCGGGTGCTTTATATGACGTGCCGCTCTATGGCACGATGGCGCATTCGTTTATACAGGCACATGCCGATGAGGCGACTGCCTTTGAACATTTTGCACGTTCACACCCGGATAATGCGATTTTGCTGATCGATACCTATGATACTGAAGCGGCTGCTTCCAAAGTGGTTCGTCTTGCCCATAAACTGGCAACAGAACCGATCCACATCAAGGGTGTGCGTCTGGACAGTGGCGATTTGGCTATGCATGCTTTTGAGGTAAGGCAGATATTGGATAGAGGCGGGTTGCAGCAAGCGCAGATTTTCGCCAGTGGTAATCTGGATGAATACCGGTTAAGCGATATGTTAGCCTCGGGCGCGCCGATCGATGGTTTCGGAATCGGCACGGCACTGGATATTTCCATCGATGTCCCGGCTTTTGATTGTGTCTATAAGCTCCAGGAATACGCCGGTGTGCCGCGCCGCAAACGCTCCGAGGGTAAGGCCACCTGGCCGGGCAGAAAACAGGTCTACCGCCGATTCGATGAGCATGGCGGGATGCTGGCAGACATCGTCGCACTCGAAGAGAATGACCCCCAACCGGGTCAGCCGCTGCTGCAGCCTGTCATGCGGCAAGGTGTGCGTATCCAAGCCTCTCCGGATTTGCAAGCCATGCGTCAGCAAACTTTGCAAAATTACACTGTTTTGCCAGCTGGCTTGCGCGGCTTGAAAAAAAGCGCGGCATATCCGGTTACAATTTCGAACGCATTGCAGGCACTGGCGAGTGAACTCGATACCCGGATCGTTTGATCTGGAAATCCCGATTGATCGATATTCTAGCTAATCTATTGTTATGAAAGAATGAATTGTTGTGTTTATATTCGCCCGGTTGATCATTCCGTGGCGTTTTATCTTGTTCTGTGACCTATAAATGGGGTTTTTCAGCCCATCCAACTGGAAATTCAAGCTTTAATATAATTTTAATACTGGAATCTGAATGACATTTGCTTCAAGCTTGCAACCCAAAATTCCACGGGTTGGTTTTATATCGCTGGGATGCCCCAAAGCGACCGTTGATTCTGAGCGTATTCTGACTCACCTGCGTGCAGAAGGCTATTTGATTTCATCGAGTTATGCCGATTCCGATTTGGTTGTGGTCAATACCTGTGGTTTTATCGATAGCGCCATTGCGGAGTCGCTGGAAACGATCGGTGAAGCCTTGGCCGAAAATGGGAAAGTGGTGGTTACCGGGTGTCTTGGCGCCAAGGGCGACATTATCCGGCAAATACATCCCAAAGTGCTGGCCGTGACCGGGCCGCAAGCGACCGAGGAAGTGATGGAAGCCATTCATCATCATCTGCCCAAGCCACATGATCCCTACCTTGATCTGGTGCCCCCTCAGGGCATCAGGCTGACTCCCAAGCATTATGCCTATCTCAAGATTTCCGAGGGCTGTAATCACCGCTGCACATTTTGCATTATTCCCAGTATGCGCGGGAATCTGGTCAGCCGGCCAGTCGGCGAGGTGTTGCAGGAGGCGCAGAACTTGGCCGATGCCGGTGTCAAAGAACTGCTGGTCATTTCTCAGGATACCAGCGCCTATGGCGTGGATATCAAATACCGGACCGGATTCTGGCAAGGCAGGCCGGTCCGGACGAGAATAACCGAGCTGGCCCAGGTGCTTGGGGAATTGGGGATTTGGATACGCCTGCATTATGTCTATCCCTATCCGCATGTCGATGAATTGATTCCCCTGATGGCTGAAGGCAGGCTTCTGCCCTATCTGGATATTCCTTTTCAGCATGCCAATGCGCGCATCTTGAAGTCGATGAAGCGTCCGGCTAATAGCGAGAATGTGCTGGCGCGGATAAAGCACTGGCGGGCTATTTGTCCCGAGATAACGTTGCGCAGTACGTTCATCGTCGGTTTCCCGGGCGAAACCGAGCAGGCATTCGAAGAGCTGCTTGCTTTTCTTGAGCAGGCGCAACTCGACCGGGTGGGGGCTTTCACCTACTCTCCGGTCGAAGGGGCCGCTGCCAATGCCTTGCCTGACCCGATTCCTCCCGAATTGCAGCAGGAACGGTTGGCGCGCCTGATGCAATTGCAGGAGGAGATTAGCCGGGAGCGGCTGGCTGGTAAGTTAGGCCAGACACTTCGTGTGCTGGTGGATGCTGTCGATGAGAATGGCGCAATAGGCCGCAGTTCTGCCGATGCGCCGGAAATCGATGGGTTGGTTTATATCGATAGTGACTTGCCACTCAAAGCAGGAGACTGGGTCGATGTGCGCATTACCCGAACCGATACCCATGATTTGTGGGCCACGCTTGTTTGACATGGTGCAAGTTTTGCGGTGTGTCGACATGCCAGCAGGTTTCCAGCCGCAGCACAAGCATTGTATATTGTACGCAAGACGCGCTCGCGCACCATAACACTGGCGAGGGATTATCATGCACTTCATACATCCAGCTGAACATATGCGATTGCTGCGCCATAGACGAGTGGAATGTAATATGTTTCGCGCCACTTGATAATAATGGGGTTTTCTGGTATTGATGAGCGGTTCTATTTTTCCCCTATAATATAATAATCAGGAGTGTTGCAGAGCATGAACATGCAATTGGAGTCACATAAATCGATAGCTCCTTATGAACCAAAAAAGGGTGAGGAGTATATGAGTCCCGAGCAGCTGTTGCATTTTCGAAAAATACTGGAGGCCCAGAGAGCTGAATTGTGCAGGGAAATAGACCGTGCAGTCCATGTGATGCAGGAAGGGACGACGATCTTTGCCGATCCCAACGACCGAGCCAGTCAGGAATCCGATATGGCCTTGGAATTACGTAACCGTGATCGAGAACGTAAGCTGATAAAAAAAATCGATGAGACCTTTCATAAGATTGACTCGGGTGATTATGGTTACTGCGAGAAATGCGGCGTCGAGATTGGTTTGAAACGATTGGAAGCCAGACCGACTGCCTCGCTCTGCATCGATTGTAAAACGCTGGATGAAATCCGCGAAAAGCAGATGGCTAAATAATTGTTTATGGTGCCACCGACTTCAGCCTCTATTACATGCTTAAGAGACTGTTTGGTAATTTCTGTATTGGTCTGCTCCGTCAACGTTATGGTTATTGTGTCGAGATAGGGTTGGCGGAGACCATCTGGATGGGCGTGGTCCGTTGGGCCTAGCCAAGGACGACGGTAATTTTTACTGTTCGTGACGAGCGCAGCGAAGTCATCCAGCCACAAGGGTGCGCTTGCGCACCATCCGGCCGATGTTAAATTACGGTAGTCGGGGCAAGTCTGGTGCCGAAATTTTTAGCTTCGTGAATGATGAACATTTGCCTCGGCCATCCAGCCCAACGTCAACCTGACCTGAATGCTGGGTGCCATGCCAAGCAGGTAACAGGGGAGGTTGCCGATAGCTTTTAGAAAAAGTAGTATGTATCGACACGTACCATGCTGCTGCATGATTATTCTCGGACAGCCGGGCGAAGTCAAATAATTGATCACATCCCGTTATCGATTTATTTTTGGCTTTGGTAATGGTATTGATAGACGTATCTGCCATAACTATGGCGTGATGAAGTTTCGGGAATATCATTGAAAATAATGCCTTTCAGATTGACGCCAGCCTGAACGAGTTTTCGGGTACTCTGTTCAAGTTCTCGTATCGGATGCGCGCCAGCCTTGGCCACCATCAGTGTTGCACTCGCCAGGCGACCGATAATTGCCGCATCGGTAGCTGCCAGAATGGGTGGTGAGTCGATAATCACCAAATCATATCGTGTGCTGACGGTATCCAGCAGTTGCCTGAGATGTTCATGCAACAACAGTTCCGAAGGATTCGGAGGGATGGCTCCGGTGGGAATGAAATCGATGTTTGCCAATGGGATGGATCTGATGGCTTCTTCTATCCCGATGGAATGCGTAATGAGATCAGACAGGCCGTTTGCTCTTTCCTGAAATAAGTGTTTATTGGCTACGCCCCTGCGCAAATCTCCATCGATTAGCAATACTTTCTTGCCGGCATCCGCCATGACTACGGCAAGATTGACAGCAACGAAGGTTTTGCCAATTCCGGGGCTGGGGCCGGTAATCATGATGATGTTGTTACGTGCTTCCAGGAAGGCAAAGTGCAGGGTGGTACGCAGGCTGCGCAGACTTTCCATCGCAAGATCTTCCTTGTATTGCAGGGACAAGAGCAGAGGCGTGGAATTGCTGGCTGGGGAGGGTGCATGTTTCAGTCTTTTATCAATTGTTTTTTGATTCTTGCTGTGCTGGATGGTCGCATAAACGGGTATATGCAGGATTTTTTCGATTAAATCGGGATCCTTGACTCCTCGATTAAGTGATCGGAGAATGAATGCAGCCACTATGCCCAGCATTAATCCCGCAGCCAATGCGATGGCTATGATCAGCAGTTTCTTGGGTCTAACCGGTTCGTCGGGTGGCAGGGCATAATCGATAATCCTGACATTGCCAACGGTGCCTGCTTTGGCCACGCGTATGGTTTGGGCATGATTGAGCAAGGTAGTATAGAGTTCCGTGCTGACTTTCAAATCGCGCGATAGCCTCAATATGACTTGCTGGGTTTCTGGTAGCAACCCGATTTTTTTCTCGTAAGCGCTAATTTGCGTTTGCAGACGGCTGATCTGCTTGTCTATCGCCACGACATTCGGGTGGGATTCGGTGAATCTCTGGCGTAATTCATCCCGTTTTTGTTGCAATAAGGTGAGCTGAGTATTCAACTCAACTGTACCGCGCAGGATATTCTGGGTTTCCAGGTCCAGATCGATGGAACCCTTATGGGTTCTGTAATCATTCAGAGTGGAGGTGGCCGTTTCTAGTTGTTCTTTGAGTTCGGGCAATTGCTTCTCCAGAAACGCCAGGGTTTTCTGTGATTCGGCAGATTTCTGTTCGACGTTTTGCTGCAGGTAGGTATTCGCAATTTCATTGATGATGCGTACGGCTGCTGCCGGGCTACTCGACTCGATCGCCAGTTCGAGAATGCCAGTACCTTTACCTTTCTCGCTGATGGAAATGCTTTCTTTCAAACGACGGATTGCTTCGCCCTCTGAGCGTTGTACCAAGGCGAAGCGTGTGTGCGGGCGCGCCTGCAAGCGTGCAACGAATATTCTCACTGGTTGCTCAAGATTGACTTGCTGGGTATGAGCCAGTTTTCCAACTTCACCTTCGAGAATTATTTCATCCTGAAAAATGAGCTTAAATCGGTCATTTGCCGTGGCTTGTAAAACAATTTCTTCATCTTTCCAGTTATCCGGCATTTCCAGTGTGTCAACCTGAATGACTTCTCCTCCCCAAGCAAAATGGTCAAGTCCGAACAGCGGATCGGAGAGAATATCGCCATCGTTGCGTTTCTGGTGCCAACGGGCAATGGCTTTTCCAATCAATGGGAAATATTTGGGTTCTGCAATAATGTCGAGATGGAGATTTTTGATGGTTTTGCCCAATATCATTCTCGATTTGATCAATTCAATTTCAGCCTGCACAGGTGTTTTGGTCTCAAGGAAGCCCGTCAGTGAATCTAGCCCGGCCATAGATTGCGTATTTTCCTTGACCTGCAGCAGACTGTCCGCCTTATATACCGGCTGATCCAGCAAAGACTTGGCGATACCGAAGAAGAGCGCAACTAACGTGATTGCTACAATCAACCCTTTATTATCCGCCAGGGTGCCTAGCAGTTCGCCAAGATCAATTTCGTCGCTATTCTGGTTGATGGAATAATCAGGACTGGCTTTGGGCAAGGTGGGTGGTTGGGCTTCGGGTATCGAGTATGTCATGTTTGCGTCCGGTTCATAAAATTGCATTGAACTAACTTCATTTGAATGGCTATGTTTTCTATTCAGGATCAGTAATTACTGTTTCAGGAAGGGCTGGACTCTAAGTGCGCCATCGAAAGCATTCAACAGATTGATCGTAGGCTGTATTTGTCCAATAATCTGATTCCAGCGTATGCCTTCGGCCCGGTCAACGTAGATGACATCTCGCGGTTGGAGCGGGAAACGGTCTGCCAGCAGCAGGGCGTCAGGCGATTTTGCGTCCAGGTGATAGATCTCCGGTTTGCCCAGTCCTCCGCGGAAAACAAAGATTCTGGCTGCATCGGAAGTTTCCTGGTCAAGCCCACCTGCCTCGCTGAGCGCTTCGGTCAGAGTCATGCGCGCCTTGTGCATGACGAGGCTGCGTGAACGGCCCATTCCCGCGCCGCCCAGGACCCGGAAGTTGGTTTCGCCCAACACGAACACCTTATTCAACGCGCTATCGGGCACATTCAGCACATCCCCATGTTGAAGCAATACATTCTGGGTGATATCGCCACCTTCATAGAGGTTAAGCAAATTGATACTGTAGGTTTTCTTGTCGCGAGTCAGTGTGATATTACGCAAATCGGCCTCATGATTCACGCCGCCGGCATTGTTGATCGCTTCCAGTACGGTCAGCGGAATATCTTTGACCAGTTGAATGCCGGGTTGTGTGACTTCCCCCACCACATACACCCGCTGGCTGCGATAGGCGGCCACCCTGACATCCAGCTGTACAAACTCTATGTATTTCGATAGTCGCCGGGTCAATTCTTCGCGAATTTCTTCGACTGTGCGGCCTGCTGCCTGGACGATACCGACATAGGGGTAGAAAAACGTGCCGTCCTCACCGACAACATTGCCTGCCGCCTCGGCTGAACGGAACTGGCCAGCCGGGATGGTCAGTTCAGGATGATCCCATACAGTAATGTTGAGAATATCCCGTGGGCCGACTCGATATTGTGTGTAAGGTTCATCCTCAGTAGGCACCCCCTTGACGGTTTTCGAACCGATTCGGTAATCGAAATAGTGGTTGGCAACATTGTCGGGGGCAAGACTGAAATTACTGTGGTTCTTTTCGAGCTCGATGATCAGCTCGGCATTGATGGTCTGGATGTTGAGTTTCTTGAGAATGACCTCATCATTTTCCTTGGTCGGCATTTTCACGCTGGATTGCCTGGCGAATTGCCTTACATGCTGCCCAGGCACGATCGTGCAGGCAGCCGCCTGGCATAAGGCCAGGATGCAAAGATAGGTTCTTGCTTGCCGTAAATTCATACTGGATAGAAGAGAGGCTCTTTATGACAAATCATTTAATGGCAGTTTGAGCAGACCGATGGAATTGAATGCAAATTGCACTGTCCAGGGGTTACAATTTCTCGACCCATTGCGTTACACCCTGTTCGATAAGTGTCATCGACTGAATGAAAACCGATAATTCTTTCTGGTAGGGGTCGTTAATATCAAATTTTCCCCATTTCCCCAGGCGAAACACTTTACCCTTCGCGCTGAGTGCGCGAGTTTCAATCGCAGTTTTTTGCCATGCTTCCATTACCAGAATGAGATCGGCGCTGTGTATCATGTCACTCGATATTTGACGGGCGCGGTGGGCGGAAATATCTATTCCTTTTTGCAGCAAGAGCTGACAGGCATTTGGATCAGCGGGCTGTTCCGTCAACGCACCCAATCCAGCAGAGTCGACGAAATAGCCGGTTTTGCCTTTTTCATCCAAAGCATGTTTCAGGATTCCCTCAGCCATCGGACTTCTGCAGATATTGCCGACACAAACCATTAGTATTTTGCTGAACAATCTCGATTTTCCGTAATTGCAATCAAAGCGGGATACATCTGCCCAAAAAATATGCAGAATCACAGTGTGAATAGTCAACCTGTATCTGGTTATTATGGAAGGGCTTGTGTGTGGATGGCGGTATATTTTGCATGCTGGATTTCTCAGTTGTGTGGAATGGAATGCTCGGTTTTTGCAGGTGCCGGGCAAACTGCAAACTGCACCGAAGCCAATGTATTCAAAGATTGAAGTTTGCTTTAAGAAAATATTCAGTAGCTGATGATGCTCATTTTCCAGCAAGTACCCAACTGAGGAAGTCAGGATCATCTCTGCGCCATACCTTGCACGCCCTTCAAGATATATGGTGCAACAAATACAGGGTTTTACAAGCGGTGAATAGTAGGGCAAAAACAGCTATCTTCACCGGAATGTTCCGAACCGGAAATGGCTATAGTCGAATCGTCAGCATTTGCAATCAGGATCTGTTGCGTGTTCGACTACTTGTTACATGGCTGGTGACGGATGGCTGATACTAACCGCACTGCTTATCCAGATAAATCTCATTACGACCTAGACGCCAATGCTGTTGAGACATAGTATCGCCTATCTGCTGGCACGCGGTGGCCCGGGTCTGGTGAATTTTGCCGCACTTGCAATTTACACGCGCCTGCTCAATCCCGATGAATACGGGCGCTATGCATTAGTCATTGCTGGAATAAGCTTTTTCAATGTCGTTTTCTTCCAGTGGCTCAGATCCTCATTGCTTCGATTTCTGCCGTCGCACCTCACCAATCCGAATCCAGTGCTGGGCACTCTTTTGTGTGCTTTTGCTGGCATAGTTTTTCTTACTGGTTTATTGGGCGCCACCATTGTTTTGCTGTCGGCAGAGACCACCTGGAAAAACCTGATTGCGCTTGCCATCCCGCTACTCTGGATGCATGCATGGATCGAGCTCAATCTGGAGCTAGCCCGTAGCTCGCTGCAACCCAGGCGTTACGGTACGGTGGCAACGACAAAGGCCGTAAGCGCGCTGGTGTTGGGTGTTTGCTTCGTTATGTGGGGGCTTGGTGAATTTGGCCCCTTGCTTGGCATGCTTGCCGCTTTGCTCATCGTCGGTCTGATATGGGGGTGGAAACCATGGACCAAGGCATTCACCCAGCCATCTAACCAGTTGTTTATGAGTTTCCTGAAGTATGGCATGCCGCTTACTGCCACATTCGCGCTTGGATACATCATCAGCACTTCGGATCGCTTTCTGGTTGTATATTTTTTGGATGAAGCTGCTGCCGGGCTATATTCAGCGGCATACGATCTTGGTAGCCATACGCTGATAATTTTATTGAGCACGATCAATCTGGCGGCATATCCGCTGGCAGTGCGTGCTCTCGAGCAGCATGGGGTGGCAGCAGCACAGGCGCAGCTGCGCCGAAACGCAATTTTATTGTTGAGTATTGGCTTGCCATCCATCGCAGGATTCATGCTGCTTTCGAGTCATATCGCGGATATTGTTCTGGGTGCGGATTTCCGTGAACAAGCAGCATCCCTCCTTCCATGGGTGGCAATATCGGTGCTTTTTGCCGGTTTCCGGGCCTATTATTTTGATCTTGCTTTTCAGCTAGGTCGAAGGACCATCATCCAGACTTGGATTGTTGCTGCAGCGGCGGGTACCAATCTCGTGCTCAATATCCTGCTCATCCCCGAATTTGGTGTATTAGGCGCGGCCTATGCGACAGCCATTGCCTATGGCCTGGCGTTATTGCTGAGCGGCTTGATTTCACTAAAGTATTTTCAGTTGCCATTACCTTGGCAGGATGCATTAAAGATACTTCTTTCCACCATTCTCATGGTCCTGGTTCTGTCACCGACACTCGCTTATTCAGGTCTGCTTGTGCTATTGGGACAGGTTGTCCTGGGTGTGGTGACTTTTGGCTGTGCTGTGCTCGCGATCGATGCCGGGGGGTATCGTAGCGAAGTCTTACGGAGATATTTCTCATGACTAAACATATTGCCATTTTCCTCCCCTCTTTGAGGGGAGGGGGTGCGGAGCGCGTTATGGTCACGCTGGCAAATGGGTTTGCAGCACGAGGGTTCAGGACAGATCTTGTCCTTGCGCAAGCAGTGGGGCCGTATCTCGAGGAAGTGGCAGCTAACGTTCGGGTAGTCGATCTAGGTTCAAGTCGAGTGGCATTGAGTTTGCTGCCATTGATGCGATATCTTCGCCAATCTCGGCCGATGGCCATGTTATCGGCACTCGGGCATGCAAACGTGATCGCTGCAGTTGCCAAGCAGCTGAGCGGCGTCGGGACGCGTCTGGTCGTATCGGAACGCAGCACCCTGAGTGACGAAGTAATTAGAAATCGCACGGGACGCTCCCGTTTGCTCCCCTTTATGATGACAAAAACATATCGGTTTGCAGATTCCATTGTTGCCGTTTCGGAGGGATCGGCTCACGCACTTTCGGAGCGTATTGGAGTGTCGCAAAATGCTGTACGCGTTATCTACAACCCAATTGACTGTGAACGCATTCGAGGACTTAGTCTGGAACCACCTGAGCACCCATGGTTCCGGGAGGATGGCTTGCCTATCGTGCTTGCGGCTGGCAGGCTCACAGCCGCCAAGGACCACAAGACATTGATTCGCGCATTTGCGCGAGTCAGGCAAAAACAAGCTGCCAGACTGGTGATTCTTGGTGAAGGGGAATGCCGCAATGAACTAGAGGCGCTGGTCAAGACGCTTGGTCTTGATGATTGTGTATCCATGCCCGGCTTTGCAAACAATCCCTTTCAGTATATGAGGCGTGCGCAGTTATTTGTATTGTCATCGGCATGGGAAGGTCTGCCTGGCGTATTGCTTCAGGCGATGGCATGCGGAACAAGAGTTGTCAGTACCAATTGTAAAAGTGGCCCGAGTGAGATTCTTGAGCATGGTAAATGGGGGGATCTGGTCCAGGTTGGAGATGCTGAGGCACTTGCCGGTTCAATTGTCAGGAATCTCGATGCACCGAAATTAATCAACTTCGATGATCGCTTGGAGGAATTCTCGCCGTCCAAAATATTGGATGCCTATGAGGATGAATTATTTAAGGGTGGCCTTAACAACAACACAGTCTGTTGCTGAGCCTGCCGATGAGAGTGAATAGGACATGTCTGCAGTATGCATGCATGCTGATATTCGTCGCAGCCATGCTGTCCGTTCCATGGGAGGCGCTGCGGGGCGAGGCATTCCGAGATAAACAAGTCTACTATGAGTATTTCCTGTATGGAAAATTGATTCTGGAATTCCGTGAATTCGAAAGTGTGATCGATTATTTCATCCACGAATTTCTCTGGCATTTCTCAGTGCACTTCCTGGTGCATGAGCTGGAAATACCTTTGGATTATATATTTCTCGCGATCTCGGCCTTCCTGCTCACGGTCTTTTCACTTTACCTAGTGAAACAGCATGGCACATTATCTTTGTTGTTGTTGATCAACCCGCTCGTGATTGATCTTGCTTTTTCCCAGTTTCGATCGGCACTTGCGATTGCTTGCCTCGGGGCGGCGTTTCTTGTACGCCGATCTTCGCTGGCATACGCTTTCGCTGGCATCGCTTTGTTATTTCATACTGCGGCATCGATATTCATTGTGATCAATGCATGTGTGCATTTTGGTCAACGATATATGGCCAGGCATGGCAAAAGTGGGCTGGGTGCGATAGGGTTTTTTGTTGGCTTGGGCGTTTTTGTTTCCCTGCTGATTGGTCCTCTCCGGGAAATTATTCTGGCGCTTCTAGGGGACCGCAGAGTCCATTATCCGGATCAATCGAGTACTTTTTTGTATATTTCATTTTGGTCTGGATTACTGATTGCGCTCATTTTGCACGCAAAAAAACATGCGTTGAGCAAAGCACAGTCAATTTCCGCAGTCATTCTTTCACTGGTTACGACAAATCTTTTTACCGGTGGCTACTCAACCCGCTTCCTCGCAACCATGTTCCCTTTTCTCGTTTCGAGCGTATTGACAATAGATCGTGGGATTAAGCCATTGATACTGACAGCTTTTGTGGCATATACCGCTCTTCAGTGGTTGTTTTGGTTAAATGTCATTTAGCCAGAGAGGAAATTATTGAAATATTCTTTATAAATAATCACGTATTTCAATGAGGGTGTTTTTTGTTTTCTAACAACGATTGCAGGGGCAAGCCCAGAATCTCCCAAGCCAAAAAATAGTCAATTAGAGCGTGCTCAGAAAGTATAAATTGTTGTTTCTGAATTGAAATATCGTATAAATCAATGTTTAAGTGCAAGGTTTTTGAACAAATTATGCGGAAACCCTTGCACTTGATTTGAACGCAAGCTCACCCATGCTCAATTAATCATATTAAACCGCGTATTGTTAGAAATAATATTCTTTATAAAACAATTGGCTGTTAATTTTAAATCACAAACGATCGTAAGAAATATTTTTTGAGTAAGCCCCAATTATGAATATTCCAACACTTCATATCATTACTACCCTCGGCAATGGCGGTGCAGAATCTGTGCTGTATCGGTTGTGTATTCAAAACCCAGAGCAGTATGAAGTGATCTGCCTCACAGATTCCGGAAAATACGGTCCATTGCTATCGGCTGCTGGCGTGCGGGTCCATACGCTTGACATGCCAAGAGGAAAGGTTACGCTAGCTGGTTTTTTACGATTGTGGAAGCTGATCCGTCAGGCACGGCCGGCTGTGATCCAGACATGGATGTATCACGCTGATCTTCTGGGTGGCATGATCGGCCGCTTGGCAGGGAACCAGGCAATTCTTTGGAATATCCGCCATACGGATCTGGTGCCTGATAAATCCCGGCGCAGTACGATCATGGTGGCAAAAATCTGTGCGCATTTATCACGCTGGATGCCACACAAAATTATCTGCTGTGCTGAACGGGCCACGGAAACTCATGCAGCCATGGGTTACGATTCCTCGCGGATGGTGGTGATCGGCAATGGCTGCGATCTGTCACACTTTACACCGGATGTGGTTGGCGGCAAGAAAATTCGGGATGAGTTAGGTGTTCCTGAGGATGTACCGCTTCTGGGGTATGTCGCGCGTTGTCATCCACTCAAGGACCACAATACGCTGTTGGCGGCGTTTGCCTTGATTCGCCGGACTTGGGCCGGTGCACGCCTACTGCTTGTTGGGCCGGGCATGACCGCAGAAAATGCCGAATTGAAAGCCATGATCATGCAATACAGCCTGGGTGAGGCGGTGTTGCTTGCCGGGCCGCGAACCGATATTCCTGCTGTCATGAGCGCACTGGATCTGCATGTGATGTCGAGTGTGAGTGAAGGTTTTCCCAATGTGCTGGCGGAAGCCATGGCTTGTGGTACACCCTGTGTGACGACGGATGTGGGTGATGCTGCGCTGATCGTTGGAGATACTGGTTGGGTGGTTCCCGCCAACACACCCAGTGCTTTAGCTGCAGCCATTTCATCAGCGCTTGTTGAACGAAATAACAGTGATGCTTGGAATTTACGGAAACGTGCAGCAAGAATGCGAATCGAAGAACGTTTCTCGCTTGCGTCAATGGTTTCGGCATACCAAGCTGTTTGGCAGACTGCAAATGCTAACAAACCAGAATAGATGGTTTGATGAAATCCTTGAGTAGTTTACGACTGCTGTGTCTGGACCGAAGCGGATAAGTTCTTTTATCAATCTAGGGGGATTGCATGAAAGATGATTGCTGGGTGACCTGGAGTTTTTCTGATTTCCATCGGCTCGCATACGCATAACCATCCCGATCTGATCAAATTTCCTGATCAGAAAATAGCCGATGAAATGACACATGCAGCCAAGCGTTTCTAGACCGAGCTGGGTATGATTCCAACAGATTTTGCCTATCCTCGCGGACTGTGGAGCGAACGGGTCCGGCAGGTGGTTTCTGCCTATTGTGAGACGGCAACCATTGTCGGTGGTGAAGTTGCTACGGTCACCAACACTTCCCGCTATGCGGTGCCACGGATACCTATCCGCCGGAGCGATGGCTGGCGCTGGTTTGAACCACGAATAATAGGCAAATTGGCAGGAGAAGAAAAAGTGATCAGGCTTGTCAAGAAAGTGATGAGCAGGGCATGAGGTTGCCGATTGTGAAGTGAGGAATAAACTTTGAAGATCATTCTATTTGCAAACACTGACTGGTATCTCTACAACTTTCGCTATTCATTGGCGCAGACCTTGCGTGACAGCGGACACGAGGTACTTCTGGTGTCCCCGGCAGGCTCTTATGGCGAACGTTTGCGGTCACTTGGATTTCGCTGGATTCCTGCACCAATGGAGCGGCGCAGCCTGAATCCATTGCGTGAAGTGGCATTGATACTCTGGCTCCGGCGTTTGATAGCGAATGAGCATGTGGACTTGGTGCACGGGTTCACGATCAAATGCGCAATCTACGGATCTTTGGCTGCGCGTCTGTCGGGTGTGTCGGCACGGGTGAACGCAGTGGCGGGTATGGGCTATGTATTCACCAGCAATGATCTGAAGGCGCGTTTTCTGCGGCCGCTTGTGCAAGGCATGATGCGGCTGGCGCTGGATGGCGCCGATGCCCGCCTGATTCTGCAAAATCCAGACGATGCCTTGCTTTTCAAGCAAGCACGCTTGGTAAGTCCCGCACGTGTTCGTTTGATTCCTGGTTCCGGAGTCAATTGCCAGCGCTTTGAGCGCGTGAGCGGGGTGCGCAACAATAAACGTTTGCGTGTGCTTTTGCCAGCGAGACTGCTCTGGGACAAGGGGATTGCCGAATATGTCGAGGCTGCCGGATTGCTGCAAGCAGCCGGCCGCGAGGTCGACTGCTTGTTGGCGGGTGATCCTGATCCCGGCAATCCGGCGGCTGTTCCTGAAACAACCCTGAGAAACTGGGTTGATAACGGCCTGATACAGTGGCTTGGCCATGTTGATGATATGCCTGCGCTTTATCAGTCAGTGGATATAGTGGTATTACCCAGTTATCGCGAGGGCCTTCCCAAGGGATTAATCGAAGCAGCAGCTTGCGCGCTGCCTCTGGTGACGACCGACGTGCCGGGCTGCCGCGAGGTCGTGACAGATGGTATAGATGGTTTGCTGATTCCGGTGCGCGACGCGCTAGCATTGGCGAACGCAATTGCTCGCTTACAGGACGATAGCGAGTTCGCATCGCGTATAGGACTGGCTGCCAGGGAAAAGGTTTTGCGGGAATTCGATGAGCGCATCGTGATCAAGCGAACACTCGAGGTTTACCGCGAACTGCTGCCGGAATTGTGTTGACCTGCCGCAGGAGGCTGTCCGAGAATAGACTGATCTACGGCGGACGAACCTGCCAGGCTGGATTTTTCGATCCTTTTCGTTGAATAGAACAACTATTCGCCTCAAATGATCGAAAAATCCCGCTCAGCCAGCTTCGCCCTCGCTACGATCGCTATTCTCGGACAGCCTCCTAGTATATGACAAGCTCTATAGGTTTACAGCCTGCATGGGGATCATGCTGTTTTCCCGAAACCGGGAAAACACTTAAGGGAAATTGGCTGACTGCGCGAGGCATCACATCACAAACGATTCCGTCGGAAGGGGAGTGCTTCACAGATGCCTAAACCGTTATTTGTCATTGCTTGGATAGGGCGAAAATACAATCTCCTAGATCGTCGACTTGCAAGTCATGGAAACGATTCAGCAACGTGCTGAAACGTTGAAGATAGGTTTCCACCTGAGATTGTGACACGGCAGGAAAAATATGCTGTTGATAGCCTGTGCTGTCAGTGGTGGTGCGCCGAACAAGCTGGGTGCGCTTGAATAGGCGGCGAGATTCCGCTGCGGTCCAGCCGATTATCTGATCCACGAGAGGCGGTTTCTTGCGATCCAGCAGCAGAGACTTAGTGGGTTCCAGGCTATCCAGAATACGCTCGCAAGCACTTTTACCGTCAAAGGATGCAATGTGCTGGCAGGCATGTGCATGGCATTTTTTCAATAGTGTTTCCTGTCCGGAAGTGTTTCCTTGCAGTAAATTATCGATATGCATATACAATGTATTCAGGTCGGAAACACGTAGGCTGAGTGTGTTCGGCAGTTGTGAATCGTAGTCTTCTGAAACGACCGGTTGATATGCGATTGCCGGCCGTTCGAGCAGGAAACTTTCGACACCGGTAGTGCAGCCATTATGGATGAGAGCACGGGTTGCCAATAGCCATGCGGCGACATTCCCTGAATAAATGATTGCAACATTGGAATGGCCGGCCATGATTCCACGCCAGGTATCCAGGTTTTCCGAGGGATGAGGACGAATGATCAATTTATGCCAGGGAAATCGTTGCGCAACGGCCTGAGCCATCTCGATGAAATGCTGAAATAACTTGACCTTATGCAAAGCCAGACCGTTGATGCTGCCATATTGGCTGATGGGTTGTTTCTTTGCCTGCAACATTTGCCGGTACAAACTCTTGCCAGGTAGAAAGTGGTTTACCAGTGAGAAGTTGGTATTGATCAGGATGAAATCACCATGATGCCTGCGCAGGGAGCGAGCTTCGTCAGCAAAGTAGTCGCGTAGTTCAGGGCGAAGTAGATCGGCGCGGGGGTTGCCGGTGATGCTGATCGGTGTGCCGTTGAAAGCCGGATGATTGCGCCAGGCTGTGGCATTGGCCTCGCCCCAGGCAAACAATTTTTCCGGAATCGTCAAGGTAGTGGCGCCGACTTTGGTTGTACGGTAAATTTCCGGTGATGCGAAAACCAGCCCTTCTTCATCCCATGCCGTGACGATATGCCCCAGGCGTTTGCCGATATCGAGGATGAAGCGGTTACGCCGGGTGATGCTTTTGCTGATATATAAACCTCTGGGCAGGCGCGCGATCCGCTGATCAATTGCCTTCTTGGCACCCACGACCCCACGCCAGCCCCGTTCCGCTGCATGACAGGCCAGTAACAGCTTGGCTTCGAATTCCCGGTTCCGGGTTTCACAGGGAAGATATAAACTGGGTTTGTTTGGATTCACCCGATTTCCGCGCATTGCAAAAAGTTACTGACATATTTGGTTCAGCAGCTTGCTGGCTCTGTGCACCATTTTTGCTTGATTTTTTGTTCAAAGCCAAGATTCATGCCGGAAGCACGGCCTTCTTTCAGGGCGATGCCTGGCGAGATGCCTTCGCTCAAGCGATAGCTGGCCCACATGGCGCCGGCTTTGTTACCGGTGGCGCAATGCAGCAAAATGGGGGGAGAGGCTTGGGCAATTGCCTGCTTGAAGGCAGCCAGCTGCGCATCATCGATGCCGTCGTTCGTAACCGGGATATTGACGTAAAGCATATTTTCCGCTTCGACTGCCAGTTTTTCCTTTTGTGTGTTTTCCACTTCTGGGCGCAAGTCAATCACAGTGCGGAAGCTGTGTTTGGCCAGTTCCTTGATGGAATCATTGGTCAATGCACCCGAGGTGGCGATTTCCGGGGTAACACGCTGGTAACGCATCAGGTCATTGACTTGGGTTGCATAGGGCACTTTATCTTTAGCGTTTGCCGTGCCGGCCAATACCATGAGCAGCACGATGGCAGATTGCCGCAAGGTAATCATTTTAACCTCCAGTGATGTTGCAAAGTCCGCCAATCGTAACATAAATACGGAATGGGTAGAAACCAGGGTGAGCTTCATAAGTGGCCATAATCGTTGAATAAAACAGTGCCTTGGGGTGCGGCCGAACACCGGGTGCGGCCATGTCCTCCCTTTATAGGGAACCGGCCTGTTGAATGGTGGTAGAGTAGGTTCGCGCGGAGGGTAAGATGGTATTTTTAGACCGTAATGCTGAATCAGTCAGATCAAGCTTTTCTTATTTGGAAAATTGGAAGGAGAATCAGTCAGTGTTTTCCCAGTCGGACTATATACATATGTCACATGCCCTGAGATTGGCTGAGAAGGGGCTTTATACTACGACTCCGAATCCACGCGTGGGATGTGTGATCGTTAATAATGATCAGGTTGTCGGTACGGGTTGGCATGCGCGCGCGGGAGAGTCTCATGCAGAAATCCATGCCCTGCAAATGGCGGGAAAACTGGCCCAAGGCGCCAGTGTTTATGTCACGCTGGAACCATGCAGTCATCATGGCCGTACCCCGCCCTGTGTAGAGGCTCTAATACGGGCAGGCGTGGCCAGGGTTGTTGTTGCCATGCGGGATCCCAATCCTAGAGTCAACGGGCAGGGTCGGGAATTGCTGCGACAGGCTGGCATCAGCGTGCAAGTCGGGCTGTTGGCCGCCGAATCCGAGGCGCTGAATATTGGGTTTGTCAGCCGCATGCGGCGCAATCGTCCCTGGGTCCGAGTGAAAATTGCAGCGAGTCTCGATGGTCGAACTGCGCTGAAGAACGGTGATAGCCAGTGGATTACCGGCGAGGCGGCCCGCCGGGACGGCCATAAGTGGCGCGCGCGTTCCTGTGCCGTGTTGACTGGAATCGGATCGGTCAAGAGTGACGATCCGCAACTGACGGTACGGCATGTTGATAGTGACAGGCAGCCCGTGCGTGTGCTGGTTGACTCACGGCTGGAAATACCTTTGCAGGCAAAATTATTACAAACTGCTGGAGCAACCTGGATTTTTACGGCAACGGCTGATGAAGAGAAAATACAATTAGTGGAAAATGCCGGCGCGCGGGTTTTTAATTTGCCGGATAACACAGGAAAGGTTGATCTTGGCCGCATGCTGACACAACTTGCCAGGCTCGAGATCAATGAATTGCTTATCGAGGCGGGACCGGCACTGAGTGGCGCAATGGTATTGGCCGGATGGGTTGATGAATTGATATGCTATCTGGCCCCCAGCCTGTTGGGAAACCCGGCACAAGGGATGCTCGAATTTCCTGAATTCACGAGCCTGTCCGAGAAATTGAATTTGCAGCTGCAGGATGTCCGGAAGATAGGGCAGGATATGCGTTTGCTGGCCAGAATCGTAGGGCGCGCTTGCGCACCATCCGGCAGATGCTAAATTCTGGTTGCTGGAATAGTCTGACTTCACGATTTCCAGCTTCGTGATTTTCTAATAATTGACAGTTCCGGGCGAATGCTTCCATAGACACAGAATAAGCCTTTTGTTTTGAATATACGCTTGCCACTTGGTTCGTATATCATGCTTTCGACAAGACGGCGCTGCGTGACGAGGTATTCTTCCGGGAAGTCATCAATATGTTCACGCTTGGGTCAATTATCTATTAAGGAATCTGGGGTTATGCGTATTTTGCACATTCTGGACCATTCCATACCGCTGCATAGCGGGTACACGTTCCGGACTCTGGCCATACTCAAGGCGCAGCGTGCCATGGGTTGGGAGACTTTCCATGTAACAAGTGCCAAGCACAAGCATGCCGGTGTGCTGGAAGAAAATATTGACGACTGGCATTTCTACCGGACGCCTGAACATACCCACTCCATCAGTAAATTACCGGTATTGAATCAGGTTGCCGTCATCAACAGCTTGAGCCGGCGCCTGATGGATATCGTGCAGGCCATCAAACCAGATATCTTGCATGCCCATTCTCCTGCACTGAATGCCATTCCAGCCTTGCGAGCTGCACGGAAATTGCATATTCCGGTTGTTTACGAGGTGCGCGCATTCTGGGAGGATGCGGCAGTAGACCATGGCACCAGCAAGGAGGGAGGGGTGCGCTATCGCCTGACGCGTGGTCTGGAAAATCATGCTTTGCAGCGCGTGGATGCGATCACCACCATCTGTGAAGGCTTGCGTAACGATATGATTGGGCGTGGTATCGCCGCCGAGAAAATCACCACCATCCCCAATGCAGTCGATATTGATAAATTTGCCTTAAGTCATGCCCCGGATGAAGCGCTTAAGCAAAAACTGGGATTGCTGGATAAACGCACCATTGGTTTTATTGGCTCGTTTTATGCCTACGAAGGGCTGGATATATTGCTGCGGGCGCTGCCGCTCATGTTGGCGCATCACCCCGATTTGCATGTCCTACTGGTCGGTGGCGGGCCGCAGGAGGGCTATCTTCGGCAACTCACCAAGACGCTGGCTATCGAAGATAAAGTGGTTTTTACTGGCCGCGTGCCGCATGATCAGGTGCAGCGCTATTATGATCTGATCGATGTGCTGGTTTATCCAAGACTTTCCATGCGCTTGACTGATTTGGTGACGCCTTTGAAGCCGCTGGAAGCCATGGCACAGGGGCGAGTGCTGGCTGCTTCAAATGTGGGTGGGCATCTGGAATTGATCCGGGATGGCCATAACGGTATCTTGTTCCAATCAGGCGATCCGCATTCATTGGCGGAAAAAGTGGGTGCGTTGTTGAAGACGCCCCAGCAATGGGCAGCGTTGCGCCGTGCTGGGCGGGATTTTGTCGAGACGGAACGTAATTGGGCGGCCAGTGTGGCAAAATATCAACCGATTTATCATGGCCTGGTGGCGGAACGCAAGAAATAGGCCGAATCGGTGAATAAATTTCATTCTTCTCTGGCGCTCGGGTCTCGGGTGGTTCGCGGTGAGCATTTTGAGGAATCCGAGCGCTCGTGGCAGGAGATTTCAGGATTGCGGATAGGCCTGGTTGGCCCTTTGCCGCCGCCTGCTGGCGGCATGGCCAATCAAACCCGGCAGCTGGCTGGACTGCTGCAACAGGCAGGGGCGCAGGTTACGCTGTTGCAAGTCAACGCACCTTATCAACCTGCCTGGATTGGCAGGATAAAAGGCGTGCGCGCGATCTTTCGTTTGCTTCCTTACTTGCTATGCCTGTGGACCTCGGCCAGAAAGGTCGAATTGTTCCATGTGATGTCCAATTCTGGATGGTCGTGGCATCTTTTCACTGTACCGGCTATCTGGATTGCTCGCTTGCGGCATAAACCCGTCGTCATTAATTACCGGGGCGGTGAGGCTGAAGCATTCTTTGCCCGGTCTTTTTTTTGGATCAAGCCAAGTTTGAAACATGTCCAGGCAGTCATTGTGCCATCCGCTTTCCTGAAAAGTGTTTTCGAGAAATACGGCATCAAGGCCATCATCGTACCCAATATCATCGATCTTGAGCGTTTTTCCATGCCTGCCGGCACAGAACGCAGGCTGGAAGCGCCGCATATCATTGTCACGCGCAACCTGGAGCCAATTTACGATATTGCGACGGCAATCCACGCGTTTGCGCGTGTCAAAACGGTGATGCCTGCAGCCAGATTGACGATAGCGGGTTCCGGCCCGGAACGTTCTTCGCTGGAGTGCTTAGTGACCGAGTTGAAAATGGCAGATAGCGTGCAATTCACCGGCCGTCTCGAGAATGAGGCCATCGCGACGCTTTATCAGCAAGCGGATCTGATGGTGAACCCAAGTTTGGTCGACAATATGCCGAACTCGATTCTGGAAGCACTGGCAAGCGGTGTGCCGGTGGTGAGCACTAACGTCGGTGGTGTGCCTTTTTTGGTAACACATAACCGGGATGCGCTCCTGGTGCCGCCTGGCGAACCGGTGGCGATGGCAGAGGCCATGCTGGCGGTATTGGGCGATAGAACAATGGCAATGCGGTTGGTTGAGAAAGGGCTGGAATCAGTGCGACAGTACACATGGCCCAGGGTACGTAACCGGTTGCTGGCGGTTTATCGGCAAGTTTTGGCGGGTCATTAACGAGCTCTTAAGCCTGGAAATCCCGGTTGATCGCTATTTTAATTTGACTGACAGATGATGAGGCTGAGAATAAGTTGTTGTTTGCAAACTTGTGCAATGGATGGCAATGCTATGCACTGGGGGCTGCATGGTTTTTAGCTACATTCCTGTGGCTTGGGCGATGTGCGTTTCATTTTGTCTGGCTGAGATTTCCAGGTTAATAACGAAGCAGGAGTGGCTGGATGGTTGATTCTCCGAGAAGACGATCTGATTATTATACTGCCTGGGTAAGCGGGATGCTTTTCCCCTTGCATGAGCGTTTCAAGGGGCATGCCAGTGTCAAGCTGCGCAAGAGCATGGAGCGCTCACAATGGCTGTCGCCAGAGCAAATTGTGCAAGGCCAGCTTGATGGACTTCGTCAGCTGTTGTCGCATGCGCAGGCACATGTTTCCTACTATCGGAAATTGTTCGGCGCAGTCGGTTTGGCACCGAACGATATTCGCTCTTTGCAGGATCTGCAGGGCTTGCCTTTGCTCGATAAGGAAAAGATACGGGCCAATCTCGATACGCTGCGTGCCGATAATGCGCACGGCCTGGCACGTTTCAACACCGGCGGATCAAGTGGCGAGCCATTGGTTTTTTATATCGGAAAGGAACGAGTCAGCCACGATATCGCTGCCAAGTGGCGTGCCACCCGTTGGTGGGGCGTGGATATCGGGGATCCCGAAATTGTGCTTTGGGGATCTCCAATTGAACTCGGGGCGCAAGATCGGTTGCGTAGCCTGCGCGACTATCTTTTGCGCAGCAAGCTGTTGCCAGCTTTCGAAATGTCGGACCAGAAGCTGGAGCATTTTCTGGCCACCATTCGGAGATTCCGCCCGAAAATGTTGTTCGGTTACCCTTCAGCTTTGTCGCATATTGCGCAGTATGCTGATCGAAAAGGGATGGAAATGAATGACATAGGGATTCAGGTTGCATTTGTGACCTCGGAGCGCCTATATGATGATCAGCGCCGGCAAATCGGCGCCACTTTCGGGTGCCCAGTGGCCAACGGCTATGGTGGCCGCGATGCGGGTTTTATTGCGCATGAATGTCCGGCCGGTGGCATGCACATTACCGCTGAGGATATTATCGTGGAAATTATCGATGCAGGAGGGCGTGTTCTGCCCCATGGTGAGGCTGGAGAAATCGTTGTGACGCATCTGGCAAGCGGCGATTTTCCCTTCATACGCTACCGGACAGGGGATATCGGCGTGCTGGATGATAAAAGCTGCACCTGTGGCCGAGGGTTGCCATTGTTGCGCGAGATACAGGGGCGCAGCACCGATTTTGTCGTGGCGCAGGATGGAACCATCATGCATGGTTTGGCCTTGATTTATATTTTGCGTGATATGCCGCAGATCAGGGCATTCAAAATTATCCAGGAAACTCTGGATTTCACGCGTATCCTGATCGTTACAGCATCCAGTTTGAATCAGGCAGATGCGAGTCACATTGTTGCCGCCTTTCAATCCAGACTGGGTAAACAGGTCGTCGTCAAGGTCGAGCAAGTGAGTGAGATGCCTGCCGAGAAATCTGGCAAGTTTCGGTATGTGATCAGCAAGGTGGCAGTGCCCGCCGAGCAGTGAATCGAATGCAAACGGGTTGTGCCCGGTTCCCAAGTTACCGTGTAGCCATGGGCCTTCTGAATACGCTGACTGTCAGTCATGGCGGCCAACTGGGTAATCCGGGTTTGATCATCAGTCGCCTGATCCTGAAGAACCTTCATGAGGAAATGTTTAGCCTATGCCATGGGTAACTATTCAGCGAAAAAAATGCAAAAAGTGCTTGACAGGGTTTTTGTGTAAAAAAGCAAGATTACCGATACATTTGGAGTTGCCCGTCAGGGC
>NZ_FNOY01000045.1 GCF_900107165.1 Nitrosomonas halophila | reverse complement strand
CTGCATAACAACATGCCGTTTGATGGTGACAAGTTTTTCAAAATAAAGGGCGCTAATATGTAAATTTTGCTTGACTGAAGACAGAGTATCTACAACGGAAAATTGCAAACGGTTTCTCAGTCATTCACTGTGCTGATCACGCCGCCTCCCAGGCAGACATTGCTTTCATAAATCACCACCGATTGCCCCGGTGTGACCCCCCACTGCTGGGCGGCGAAGCCAATACGGCAAGCCTCCTGCTCGAAACCGAGAATCGTGCATGGGGCATCGGTCTGGCGATAGCGAATCTTTGCCGCGTACACCCAATAGGGATGCGGAGGCGTGCCGCTGATCCAGGAGAGATCCTCGGCCCTCAGCATGGAACGGAACAGGGCCGGATGATCATGTCCCTGCACCACATAGAGCAGATTGTTTGCCATATCTTTGTCCGCCACAAACCATGGCCGCTCATCGCCCCCGCGCGTCCCGCCGATTCCCAGGCCCTGCCGCTGTCCAATGGTGTAATACATCAATCCCTGGTGCTGCCCCACTACCCTGCCGTCCAAGGTTCTGATTTCACCCGGCTCTATCGGCAAGTAGCGGTTGAGAAATTCACGGAACGGGCGTTCGCCAATGAAACAGATACCGGTGCTGTCCTTCTTGCTGGAATTGGGCAGCCCGTGCTCCCGCGCCATCCTGCGCACATCACGCTTGTAAAGATGTCCGATCGGGAACAGGGTGCGTGCCAGCTGCTGCTGATTCAGCCGGTAGAGAAAATAGCTCTGGTCCTTGTTGCCATCCTCACCCTTGAGCAGTTGATACAAACCCTTCGCTTGCCGAACCTGTGCATAATGGCCGGTTGCGATCCAGTCGGCGCCCATCGTTATCGCATGTTCCAGGAATGCCTTGAACTTGATTTCACTGTTACACAGTACGTCCGGATTGGGCGTCCGCCCCGCCTTGTATTCGGCGAGAAACAAGTTGAAAACACGTTCCCTGTATTCCGCAGAAAAATTGACCACTTCCAGCGGTATGTCGAGGATGTCAGCGACCGACACAGCATCGAGAAAGTCCTGGCGGGAAGAGCAATACTCGTCGGTATCGTCTTCCTCCCAGTTTTTCATGAAAAGACCCACTACATCGTAACCTTGCTGTTTCAGCAACAAGGCTGCCACGGAAGAATCCACGCCGCCGGACATGCCGACCACAACACGTTGTTTTTTCATTATGTCAAACTGTTTTTTATTGTGCGGATAAACCCAAATTCGCAAGCCGATGTGATGTGGGAGCGCTACCGGCCTGCGTGTTCCCTGCAACCGCCAAGTCAAGCATTCAGGCATGCATGTCAATGGTAACACTGTCTTGCGGCTTCCTGCCGGCAACGTTCAAGCCACTGGCAGGATGCCGCCACGCAAGCGGTCAGTATATGACGGGAATCGGGTCCAGACTGCGCCATAAATACCAGGTGGCGACCGAACGCCAGGGCCGCCAGTTGTCGGCGATCGCACTGATCCTGTTTTTACTCACCGGCTGACTGGCATTGTAAAGGATGCCGACCGCGCGCTGCAGGCCGACATCGGCCAATGGCAGCACGTCGGGACGATGCAGATGAAAAATCAAAAACATTTCGGCTGTCCAGCGGCCGATACCCTTTACCTGGGTGAGCGCTACGATCAAGTCTTCATCGTCCATTTCACGCCAGACTACCGCTTTCAGCCCGCCCCGCAGAAAATGGCTGGACAAATCCCGCAGGGATTCGACCTTTCTGGCCGACAACCCGCAAGCTCTCAGCATGCCCGCATCCACCGCCTCCAATACCTCGGGCGTCATTTCAGGCAGCGCCACCACCATTCTTTGCCAGACGCTGGCCGCGGCCTTGACTGAAATTTGCTGCCCGACGATGGCCCGCACCAAGGTGGAAAATGCGTCGCCAGAGGCTTCCAGGCACGCGTCGCCATGGTGCTGAATCAACCGCTGCATCACCGGATCGCACGCCGATAAATATTGGGTGGCTTGCTGCCAAAAAACGGGTGCCATTGCGGATCACCCCCGCTTCACCGGTCGCATGGCATTCAGCAGGCATCGATCAATGTTATCCATAAAGTCATCCCTCATGCTTGAGTCCTTCCAGTATCTTCAGAATCGGGCCATGCCAGATGTTACCCGACATGGCCAAACGACGATAGCTTGCCTTGCGCCATGATCCAAAGACTGGATCCCCTTCCCTCGCCCAGACAGGCATTTCCGGATCAGCGATCTCTTTAAATGGCACCCTCCTCCCCATAAAGTCAGAAATAGACCAAATAAGCACCAATATTCTACAAAAATGATCACCCTACATTCTGTTAAGTGCCTGTCAACAAAACATTTTTTTTGTTTTTCGCTTGACCCTGAAATTTTTTTTGATTAAAGTGGGTAAAAGTGGTGAAATAAGTAATAATAGTGGGGTGTGGTGGAGCGATGCGGTTTTCTGATCAGTCAGCGCCTCCATCAAAATCAAAGGGGATGGGATGTTTCGTGGTGTCACGCAACTGAGCCTTGATAGCAAGGGGAGACTTGCAATTCCTGCCCGGTATCGAGATGAACTGTTGGCCCGCTGCGCGGGCAACATCGTCATCACTGCCGACCCTTCCAGGTGCTTGCTGATATACCCCCAGCCCGCATGGGAGCCAATAGAAAAAAAATTGAACGGGCTTTCCAGTTTCAATCCCCAGATTCGTAGCTTGCAAAGACTCATTATCGGCAATGCCAGTGATGTTGAAATGGATGGTTCAGGCCGCATACTGGTCGCGCCACCCTTGCGTCAGTTTGCTGGCCTGCAGAAAGAAGTGGTGCTGGCAGGGCAAGGTGAAAAATTTGAACTTTGGGATGTGGAGAAATGGAATCTGGAAATCGAGGCGGCACTCGTTTACAAAGACGGCAACATGCCTCCCGAACTGGAAGGGTTTTCATTATGACGCGGTGGTAACACCGTGCACGCCCCGGTTTTATTGACAGAAGCGATTGATGCGCTGTGTGTCAAGGCTGATGGCACTTATGTCGACGGGACATTCGGCCAAGGCGGTCACAGCCGGTTGATCCTGTCTCGTCTGGGTGAACAGGGCCGGCTGATCGTATTCGACAAGGATCCGACAGCCATTCTGGCTGCCAAAGCCATCCAGGACAAGCGGCTGTATATCGAACACAGCAGCTACGCCAACCTGCAGACCGCATTGCAGGCATTGGAGATCGATGGTGTTGACGGTATCTTGCTGGATCTTGGCGTGTCCTCCATTCAATTGGACAAGGCCACGCGCGGATTCAGTTTCCGGCAGGAGGGACCGCTGGATATGCGCATGGATACCAGCCGCGGAAGGACGGCAGCCGAATGGCTCGCCACCGTAACAGAAACAGATTTAAAAGAGGTGATCAGGGATTATGGCGAAGAACGGTATGCTGGGCCGATTGCAAGAGCAGTTGTTATGGCACGGGCACAGCAGCCCATCACTACCACGCTTCAGCTTGCCGAAATTGTTGCAGCGGTCGTGCGCGCGCGCGGTCATGGGTGGGAATATCGGCAGCATCCGGCGACGCGGACTTTTCAAGCGATACGGATTCATCTCAACCAGGAACTTGAAGAATTGTCGATGACACTGCCGCAATGCGTGAATATGCTGAATCCGGCCGGCCGGCTGGTTGTGATCAGCTTTCATTCGCTGGAAGACCGTATCATCAAGCGCTTCATGCGCCAGCAGGCTAAGTCCGACAGGCTGCCACGCAAGCTGCCTGTGCGTGCACATGAAGCGCTCATGCACAGCCAGCAGACTTTGACCGTCATTGGCAAAAAAATTCGCCCGAGTGCCGACGAGATTGCCGCCAACCCACGGGCACGCAGCGCCATCATGCGGGTGGCGGAAAAATCAGGAACCGGCATCATAACCAGATGATCAAGCTGAATATTTTCCTATTTCTGACACTGATCGCTTGCGGGCTGGGAATAGTCACCGCCCGCCATGAAGCACGAAAAATTTTCATGGCCCAGGAAAAAGAGCAGAAACTGACGGAACAGCTGAACACCGAGTGGGACCAGTTGCAATTGGAGCAAAGCACGCTGGCAATGCATGCAAGAGTGGAAAAAATTGCGAGAAAGCAGCTTGATATGATCAATCCGCCGGCTGAAAGCATTCTTGTGCTCGATGCCAGCACCATGACAGGTCAATCCAGATGATTATTTCAGCTTTCAAACCCGCCCAGTCAAATGCGTCGTATTTCCCGGCATGGCGCGCACGCCTCATGCTCGGATTGCTGTTACTGGGTCTGCTCACACTGGCCGGCCGGGCAGTCTATCTGCAGGGCTTGAACAAGGATTTTTTGCAGCAACAAGGGCAATCCCGTTACAGCCGCGTCATCGAACAGAATGCCCTGCGGGGGAGCATCAGAGACCGCAATGGTGAAATCCTGGCTATCAGCGCTCCGGTCAAGTCCGTCTGGATCAATCCGCAAGAAGTTATTGCGACCCCGGAACAAGTCAAGGCGTTGGCAAATCTAATTGGGGTCAAAGAAAGCCTCGTGCAAAAGCGTATCGATAGCGGCAAGAAATTCATGTACCTGAAAAGACAATTACCCCCGCAAATAGCCGCCAGTGTCGCCCAGCTGAATATTAAGGGCGTTTATCTGAAACGTGAGTTTTACCGCTACTACCCGACCCGCGAATTGGCCGCGCATATCCTCGGTTTCACCGATATCGATGGCAGAGGACAAGAGGGCGTGGAGCTGGCCTGGCAAGACGTGCTCACCGGTGAGCACGGCAAACGGCGTGTCATCCAGGATCGTATCGGGCGCGTAGTGGAAGACGTCGAGCGGATCCGCTCTCCGAAGCCCGGTCAGGATCTGACTCTGTCGATCGATAGTAAAATACAATACCTCGCCTACCGGGAACTGGCGCGTGCAATCAAGACCCACCAAGCCAAGGCAGGCAGTATTGTGGCGCTCGATGTACAAACCGGTGAAGTCATGGCAATGGCCAACTATCCAGCCTTCAATCCGAATCAACGCGCCAGCATGAACAATGAAACCATCCGCAATCGTGTACTGGTGGATGCCTTCGAACCCGGATCCACGCTCAAGCCTTTCGCCGTGGCGGTGGCCATGGAAACCGGCCGGGTCAAACCGGATACCCTGATGGAAACCGCCGGCGGCACCTTCAAAATAGGCAAGGCCGTGATCCGCGATGTCCGCGACAAAGGCGACTTGACCGTCTCCCAGGTTATCCAGGCATCGAGCAATGTTGGTGCGGCCAAGATCGCACTGATGCTCCCCCCCCAAACTTTCTGGGAAATGCTCAGCCGTTCCGGTTTTGGCACGGAAACCGGCTGTGGCTTTCCCGGGGAAGCCAGCGGACGCTTGCGTGCCTATCACACATGGCGGCCGATCGAACAGGCCACCATGTCCTATGGACACGGTATCTCTGTCAATCTGATGCAATTGGCACGCGCCTACACCATTTTTGCCGCCGGAGGCGAGTTGAAACCGGTCACTTTGCTCAAACGCGACTTGCCTGCCGTCGGTCAGAAAGTCATTTCACGCGACACTGCACTGGCTGTGAGCAATATGCTGGAACTCGCGGTCCAGCCGGAAGGTACGGGTTCGCAAGCAAGCATCAGCGGCTACCGTGTCGCCGGCAAAACAGGCACCGCTCATAAACGCTTGGAAAATCAAAAAGGTTATGCCAAGAACCGCTACATCTCTTCCTTTGTAGGCTATGCCCCAGCCTCGGATCCACGCGTGGTAATCGCCGTCATGATCGACGAACCCACGACCGGCGGACATTATGGCGGGGTGGTGGCTGCACCGGTGTTCAGCCGGGTCATGGAAGGTACACTCCGAGCTCTCAATGTAGCGCATGACGAACCTTTGAGGAATATGGTGATATCGCCCCCATTTAGCAGGCCGGAAAGCAAGGGGTGAACGTGACGTCAAGTTCAAAATCAACCGAGAACTTTGCCGCCTGCCTGCGGGATCAGCTCGGCATTACGGTGCGCCGCCTGGTAGCAGACAGTCGAGAGTTGCTGCCGGGCGATACCTTTGTCGCCTACGCGGGCGAACGCTACGATGCGCGCCAGGATATTCCTCGCGCGATCGCGCTCGGTGTCAACGCAGTCATTTGGGAAAAGCAGGGGTATGCGTGGAATCCGGCCTGGCAATTGCCCAATCTTGCCGTCACGGGGCTGCGTCACAAGGCCGGTCAGCTCGCCAGTCAAATCTACGGCCACCCATCTCGTCAGCTATGGCTGGTTGGAATTACGGGCACCAATGGCAAAACCTCATGCAGTCACTGGTATGCCCAGGCCATGGCAGCCCTGGGCAAAAAAACTGCCATCATCGGCACCCTGGGCCATGGCTTCCCGGATGCCTTGAGCCATTCAGCACACACCACGCCTGACGCCATACAGCTGCAACAGCTGCTGGCTGCATACTGGCAGCAGGACGCACAGTCCATCGCCATGGAAGTTTCCTCGCATGGCCTCGCTCAAGGGAGAGTCATCGGCTCAGAATTTTCCGTTGCGGTTTTGACCAACTTGTCGCGCGATCACCTGGATTATCATGGCAGCATGGATGCCTATGCAGCCACCAAGGCAAAACTGTTTTTCTGGCATGGCCTGAAACGAGCGGTATTGAACCTGGACGAGGTGCTGGGGGTGGAGTTGTCGCGCCAGCTGGCAGGCAGCCATCTGCCGCTCATAGGCTATGGCTTCCAGCAGCCGTGCCAGGACCGCTGGACCACTAAAAACCAGCAAATACTGTATGGCAGCCATTTGCAAGTCACGGCACACAACATCACCTTTGATGTGGAATATTGTGGTCAGCGGACACGCCTGCAAAGCCATGTCACGGGCCGCTTCAATGCCTACAATCTGCTCGCGGTATTGGCCACTCTGCTTGCCAGCGATATTGCGCTCGCAGATGCAGTCGCTGCCCTGCAGACAGTCCGGCCGATTGCGGGTCGCATGGAAAAGCTGGGAGGCGGCAGCCAGCCTACGGTAATCGTCGATTATGCGCACACCCCGCATGCGTTATGTGAAGTGCTGACCGGATTGCGCGAGATGCTGAACGGCCCACGCACAGGCCGCGCCACCCGGCACAAGCACTCCAAATTGATTTGCGTGATTGGCTGCGGCGGCGACAGAGATCGAGGCAAGCGCCCTCTGATCGGAGAAATTGTCTCGCGGCTGGCAGACGAAGTCATCATCACCAGCGACAACCCACGCAATGAACCACCTCATGACATCATCCGAGATATTATGAAAGGTGTCCATGGCGGGTGCTGCACAATCGAGGCCGATCGGGCCGCCGCGATCTACCGTGCCATTCACAGCGCCCATCCCGGAGATGTGGTGCTCATCGCCGGCAAGGGTGCCGAGGCTCACCAGGAAATCGCGGGCAAGAAATATCCTTTTGATGATCGCAAGGTCGTGCGTCAGGTGCTGCATGATCTGGCCAATTTGAACCTGCAGGTGCAAGGGTGATGAACGTACAGGAAGCCGCTTCGGTACTGCATGCTGACTGGTCCGGCGGGAATCCGGTGTTCACCGGTGTGAGCACTGATAGCCGCAGCCTGAAAGCGGGCGACCTCTTTGTTGCCTTATCCGGTGAGCGCTTTGATGGCCATCGCTTTATTCCTGAAGCGATCGAAAAAGGCGCGGTGGCCGCGATGGTCACGAGAGAAGCTGCCAGCATGCAGACCAAGCCCGATTTTGGCTGGCTGCACGTGGGCGATACCCGGCTGGGGTTTGGTCAACTGGCGGCGAACTGGCGCCAGCGGTTTACGCTGCCACTGGTTGCCGTCACAGGCAGCAACGGCAAAACCACCGTCAAGGAAATGCTGGCAGCCATTTGCCGGCATGCGGCCGGCAGCGAGCGGGTACTGGCAACCATCGGTAACCTGAATAATGATATCGGTGTGCCGCACATGCTGCTGCAACTGCATGCAAACCATGCTTATGCAATCATTGAGATGGGCATGAACCATGCCGGTGAAATTGCCTATTTGACCCGGCTGGCGGCCCCTGCGGTTGCCATTATCACCAATGCCGGTAACGCACATATCGCCCAACTGGGCACGACCAAGGCCATCGCTTCGGCCAAGGGAGAAATTTTCCAAGGCCTGGATGCAAGCGGAATTGCGGTGATCAATGCGGACGATCCTTATGCAGCGCTCTGGCGGCAACTCGCAGGGAACAGGCACATCGTCGATTTCGGCTTGAATAGTCAGGCCCAAATCAGCGCCCGAACCATTGCCCATCCAGGCAACAATGCCTGGTCGTTTCGGCTGCCGGCCGGGCATACCGAAGTGTTGCTGCAAGTACCAGGCAGGCACAACGTTTACAACGCACTCGCTGCCGCTGCCGCCGCTTCAGCCATAGGCATAGACAAGACCGCCATCGCGGCCGGTCTGCATGCATTCTCGGGCATATCCGGACGTCTGCAGAAACAGCCGGGCCAACATCGTTCCACATTGATCGATGACGCCTACAATGCCAACCCGGAATCCATGTGGGCGGCATTGGCAGTGCTCGCGAACACACCTGGAAAAAAAATACTGGTGATGGGCGATATGGGGGAACTGGGTATGGATGCGGCCAGGTTTCATCATCGGATCGGCCAACAGGCGCGTGCAGCGGGCGTGCAGACACTGCTGGCCTTGGGCGAGCTCAGTGCGCACGCCGTGGCCGGCTTCGGTGAAGGGGCACATCATTTCACCAGCATGGATGACTTGCTGGCAAAGGCGGAAAGCTGTCTCGCCACAGATGTCACCTTGTTGGTCAAGGGGTCGCGTTTCATGCGAATGGAACGAGTCATTGAAAAATTGAAGGCCTGATGGCCATTTTCCTTGTGATCAGCGCATACACGATGAATAGTCAACAAAATCATGACATCCGGACTGGCAAGACTGTCCAGGGATCGGCGGGAGAACAATAGAATGTTATTGATCCTCTCCCAATGGATTGCAGAAGACATCCGCGCCTTCAACGTATTCAGCTACATCACGCTGCGCACCATGCTGGCCGCGCTGACCGCATTGATCATCTCGTTTCTGATCGGACCGGCCATGATCCGTAGCCTGACCGCCCGCAAGATCGGACAATCCGTGCGTGATGACGGCCCTCAATCACATTTGGTCAAGGCAGGCACCCCGACAATGGGTGGCGCGCTCATTCTGATAGCCGTGATGATCACAACGCTGTTGTGGGCCGATCTCACCAACCATTATGTCTGGGTGGCCCTGCTGACGACACTGGGTTTCGGCCTGATAGGCTGGGTCGACGATTACCGCAAGGTGATGCAACGCAATTCCAAAGGGCTTTCAGCGGCAGCCAAGATTTTCTGGCAGTCCATCATCGCCCTGTTGGTCGCAACCTATCTTGTCATGACTGCCGAGCTTCCCCAGCAAACCGACATGATCGTGCCCTTCTTCAAGGAAGTGGCGATCCCCTTGGGAACAACCCTGTTTATCCTGCTGACCTACCTGGTGATTGTTGGCACCAGCAATGCGGTCAATTTGACTGACGGACTGGATGGACTGGCCATCATGCCGACGGTCATGATAAGCGGTGCATTGGCCATCTTTGCCTATCTTGCCGGTCATGTCGTATTTGCCAAATACCTTGGCATTCCGCATATTCCGAATGCCGGGGAACTGGCCGTTTTCTGCGGCGCATTGGCAGGCGCCGGCCTGGCATTTCTGTGGTTCAACACCAATCCCGCCGAGGTGTTCATGGGCGATGTCGGCGCGCTGGCACTCGGGGCTGCATTGGGCGTGGTCACTGTCATCGTTCGTCAGGAGATCGTATTGGTCATCATGGGCGGCGTATTTGTCATGGAAGCGCTTTCGGTCATGATCCAGGTGGTTTCTTACAAGTTGTTTGGCCAGCGCGTGTTCCGGATGGCGCCGCTGCATCATCATTACGAACTCAAGGGCTGGAAAGAAAATCAGGTGGTTGTGCGATTCTGGATCATCACCATCATTCTCGTGCTGGTTGGACTGTCAACGTTGAAACTGCGATGAATTTCTCCGACAAAAAAATCCTGATACTGGGCATGGGTAAAACCGGCGTGTCGATGGCCAAATGGCTGTCGCGCGCGGGCGCAGTGATATCGGCTGCCGATACGCGCGTCCTCCCTCCCAATCAGGCTCTGATCAGCCAGATCATTCCACGCGAGAGAATATATGCTGGTCCGCTCCAGGCCGCCATTTTGCAGGACATCGATGCAATCGCCATCAGTCCAGGCGTCGCCTTGACCGAACCACTGGTACAGGCGGCCGTGCAAGGTGGTCTGCCGGTTATGGGCGATATCGAGTTGTTTGCACTGGCACTGGAACAGTTCAATCAGCAGCATGCAAAAATAGTGGCCATCACAGGCTCCAATGGAAAAAGCACGGTGACCACCATGGTCGGTGAGATGGCCAGAAGTGCTGGCTGGGATGTAGAAGTAGCGGGCAATATTGGATTGGCTGCCCTGGATGCGCTCATGAACAGATTGGATGCGGACAAATGGCCGCATTTGTGGGTGCTCGAGCTTTCCAGCTTTCAACTGGAAACCACGCGCAGCCTGTGCCCCGACGCGGCCACCGTCCTGAATTTGAGCGAAGACCATCTGGATCGTTACCCCAGCATTCAAGAATATGCCACAGCCAAAGCCAGAATCTTCCTCAACGAACGCTGCACACATGGGACGCAAGTACTCAATCGGGATGATCCCAAGGTCTGTGCCATGGCCCGGAACAACAGCAAACAATTAACCTTTGGCATGACTGCGCCGGTTTCGGACGAGGAATTCGGCCTGCTGCCGGATGGCTCGGATTTATGGCTGGCGCAAGGCAATACCTGTCTGCTCAAGACCAGCGAGCTCGCGGTAGCTGGTCTGCACAATGCCCTCAATGCCCTGGCAGCCCTGGCGCTGTGCCGGGCCGTTGCACTCCCCTACGAACCGTTGTTACGCGCGTTGCGGACATTCAGGGGATTGCCGCACCGCATGCAAAAAATCAGTGAATTCAATGGCGTCACATTTTTCGATGATTCCAAAAGCACCAACGTCGGTTCAACCATAGCCGCATTGAGCGGCCAGCAAAAAAACATCATTCTGATCGCAGGCGGAGACGGCAAAGGACAGGATTTCACACCGCTCAGACAACCCATCATCAAGCATGCGCGCAGCATCGTGTTGCTGGGACGCGACGCCGACAAGATGGCAGCCATACTCGAGGATTGCGACATCGCCGTGCATCGGGCGGCGACCATGGAAGAGGCCGTTCAGGTCAGTTTTCTGCTGGCCGAATCCGGGGATATCGTTTTACTTTCTCCAGCCTGCGCCAGTCTGGACATGTTCAACAGTTATATCCACCGGGCCGAGGTCTATCTTGCGGCTGTCAAAGCCATCGAACACAAATTCATACGAACCGCGCAGACTTGCCATTGACTATGAGTACAGCCACCCTTCACCGTCAACCTATCGAGACCGTACTGGACCTGTATCTGGTCTGTTCGGTGCTGGCATTACTTGGCCTGGGACTGGTCATGGTGTACTCCGCTTCCATTGCAATCGCCGAGACGGAACATGACACACATGGCGCCTACTACTACCTGATCAGACAAAGCAGCTATATCCTGGCAGGGTTGATTGCCGGCTATATCGCCTTTCAGGCTCCACTGCATGTCTGGCGGGAATACAGCCCGTATCTGCTCGTGGGCGGTATTTTTCTATTGGCTCTGGTTCTGATTCCGGGTGTCAGCCGTGAAATCAATGGCAGTCATCGCTGGCTCTCATTGGGCGTGGTGAATTTCCAGCCGTCCGAATTGATGAAGCTGCTGATATTGGTTTTTACCGCCGATTATGTAGTGCGCAAGGCAGCTTACCGGAACCATTTCTTCAAGGGCTTCCTACCCATACTCTGCACGCTGCTGGTGGTCGCGGTCCTGTTGCTGCGAGAGCCTGATTATGGTGCATTGGTCGTCACCATCGCCATCGTACTGGGCATCATGTTCATGGGCGGAATGAGCCTGAAAGTATTCCTGATACTGGCCTGTCTGCTGCCGCTGCCGCTGATTCTGCTGATTTCGCTGGAACCTTACCGAATGGACCGGATTATCGCTTTCATGGACCCCTGGGCCGATCCCTTTGACAAAGGCTATCAGCTCAGCCATGCGTTGATCGCATTTGGGCTTGGCGAATGGTGGGGAGTCGGTCTCGGGGGGAGCGTCGAAAAGCTGCATTATTTGCCAGAAGCGCATACCGATTTCATGCTTGCGGTCCTGGCAGAAGAACTCGGTCTGGCAGGGGTCGCCACCGTGATGGCGCTTTTCGCCTGCCTGCTGGTGCGCGCATTCAGCATTGGCCGGACAGCCATCATGCATGGTGATCATTTTGCCGCGCTGGTCGCGCAGGGGATCGGTATCTGGCTAGGGTTGCAAGCCTTTATCAACATGGGAGTCAACATGGGCCTACTGCCGACCAAAGGACTCACCTTGCCGTTCATGAGCTATGGCGGCAGCAGCATCTTTGTCAACTGTCTGGCGATAGCCTTGTTGTTGCGTATCGACTGGGAAAACCGGCTCAAGCGCAAGGGGCTGAGCGTATGAGCCCGTACCGGCATTCGCAAAATACTTCTTCACATAAGGGGAGCGTACCATGGCGCGCACACTCATGATCATGGCCGGCGGGACGGGTGGCCATGTGTTCCCGGGGCTGGCCGTGGCCAGCCACATGCAGGCCAATGGCTGGCAAATCGTGTGGCTAGGCACCCAGCAGGGCATGGAGGCGACACTGGTGCCCCAGTATGGCTTTCCGATCGAGCTCATCCAATTCTCGGGCCTGCGCGGAAAAAAATTGCTGGCACAATTATTGCTTCCCTGGCGTTTGCTGAGAGCCTTCTGGCAAAGCCTGCGCAGCCTGCAGCGCCGCCGGCCGGATGTGGTTTTGGGGATGGGCGGCTATCCCGCGCTGCCGGGTGGCATGATGGCAGTCCTGCTCGGAAAACCGCTGCTGATTCATGAACAGAACACGATTGCTGGGCTCACCAACAGGGTACTTGCCAAAATCGCCGACCGCATACTGCTGGGTTTTCCTGGTGCCCTTTCTGGCCGGACAGAGCAGATCGTGGTCACAGGCAACCCGATTCGGCCGGAAATTGCACAGCTGCCCTTGCCGGAACAACGTTATGCGGGGCGTAAGGGCAAGCTCAAGCTCTTGGTCATCGGTGGCAGTTTGGGCGCACAAAAATTGAATACGATCGTGCCGCACGCGCTGAGTCTGATTCCCGAAGGGAAGCGTCCGGTGGTGACACATCAGGCGGGCAAGGCACATCTTGCCAGTTTGCAGACCACTTATGCCGAGTATGGCGTGACAGGCAAGTTAGTGCCCTTTATCGAAGACATGGCCGCACACTACAGCGACTGCGATCTGGTGATCTGCCGGGCTGGCGCGCTGACGATTGCCGAGCTGGCAGCAGCGGGCCTGGCCAGTATTCTGGTGCCCTATCCGCATGCGGTGGACGATCACCAGACCAGCAATGCACGCTTTCTGAGCGATCGCCATGCAGCCATGCTGTGGCCTCAGTCTGAATTGACCGCCTCTGCGCTGGCGCAATGGCTGATGGCATGCACGCGCGAACAATTACAAATCATGGCCACCCATGCACGTGCGCTGGCTGCACCAGCAGCCACGCAAAGGGTGGCCCAGGCCTGCCAGGAAATGATTGGGAGCAAACCATGAAACATAAAATCCGGCATGTCCATTTCGTTGGCATCGGGGGTTCCGGCATGGGTGGAATCGCCGAGGTTCTCCTCAATCTGGGTTTCCAGATCAGCGGTTCCGATATCACCGACAGCCAGACGACCAAGCGGCTCCGGCAGCTCGGTGCGACGATCAATCACACCCATACGGCGCAAAATGTTCAGTCAGCGGATGCGGTCGTGATCTCAACTGCGATCAAGCAGGACAATCCGGAAGTCCTGGCCGCACGCGCACGCCAAATTCCGGTAGTGCCGCGCGCCATGATGCTGGCAGAACTGTTACGCCTGCGGCGGGGTATCGCAATTGCTGGCACCCATGGCAAAACCACCACCACCAGCCTGGTCGCAAGCATTCTGGCGGAAGCAGGCCTCGATCCGACCTTCGTCATCGGCGGCCGCCTCAAAACTGCCGGCAGTCACGCCAAACTCGGCAGCGGCGAATTCATCGTTGTCGAGGCAGATGAATCCGACGCCTCGTTTCTCTACCTGCAACCTGTGCTGACGGTCGTAACCAACATCAACGCAGACCACATGGATACCTATGAGCATGATTTCAACAGGCTCCGGCAAACCTTTGTCGAGTTCGTCGAACATTTGCCTTTTTATGGCATGGCCATGCTGTGTGTGGATGACCCCAATGTGCGGCAGATCATCCCCATGATCACCAAACCCTTCACCACCTATGGTTTGACGGATGACGCACAGGTCCGCGCAACCGAAATACGTGCCGAGCACAGCAGAATGCATTTTCTGGCGCATATCGGCGTGAACGGCTCGACGCGCACCCTGCCCGTCACACTCAATCTGCCGGGCAGGCACAATGTCCAGAACGCACTGGCTGCCATCGCCGTTGGCAATGAACTGGGTGTGACGGATGCAGCCATCATACGGGCCTTGGCCAAGTTTGGCGGCGTGGAAAGACGATTCCAGCATTATGGAGAAATTCCCATCCCAAGACGGGGCAGTTTTTCCCTGATCGATGATTATGGCCATCACCCTGCAGAAATTGCGGCAACGCTTGCCGCCACACGGGGGGCCTTCAACGATCGCAGACTGGTGCTGGTATTCCAGCCACACCGTTACAGCCGCACCCGGGATCTGTTCGAAGACTTTGTCAAAGTATTGTCGAGCGCAGATGTGTTGTTGCTCACGGAAGTCTATGCGGCAGGCGAAGAACCGATCATCGCTGCTGACAGCAAATCCCTGGCGCGAGCGATCCGAGTGCATGGCAAGCTCGAACCGATTTATGTGGCGCAAATTGATGAACTGAGCGATGCGATTCAGGCCATTGCGCAAAATGGAGATGTCGTGCTGATCATGGGCGCAGGATCGATCGGCAAAGTGGCCCCTGCCATTGCGCAATCGATGCACAAACTGGTCTTGATCAACGGTTAAACAAATAGCATGCAGATTCTGACCGACAGCCCTAGCCAACAACAAACCAAGATGGGACTAAAACTGCCAGGCACGCACTTGACCCGCATCGATACCCGTCTGTTGCGTGGAGAGTTGCGCCCAAACGAGCCGATGCAGCGGCATGTATCCTGGCGCGCGGGAGGACACGCTGCAAACTGTTATCGGCCAGCAGACCTGGAAGATTTAGCTCTATTCTTACAAGCCTGGCCCAGGCATGAGCCGGTCTACATGATCGGCCTGGGCAGCAATCTGCTGGTCCGGGAGGGCGGCGTGCAAGGCGCCGTGGTCTTGTTGCATGCCCGTCTCAACGAGCTGTTCATCGTCGAACAGGATGAACAGGGCGGCCTAGTTTATGCCGGTGCGGGCGTCCCCTGCCCCAAGCTGGCGAGATTCGCAGCGTTGCACAATCTGGCCGGCGTGGAATTTCTGGCCGGCATTCCGGGCACCATAGGCGGCGCACTCGCCATGAATGCCGGATGCTATGGCTCGGAAACATGGGAATGGGTCGAGCGAGTCAAAACAATCGATCGCAGCGGCCACCTGTCCGAGCGGCCTGCGAATGATTACCGGGTCGGTTACCGGCAAATCGCATTGCGCGATAGCGCCTCGTCTGACTGTGGCCAGGCCTGGTTTGCTGGCGGCTGGTTTCGTTTGCCGGCAGGCAAAATGGAAACCTCGCGCCAGGTCATCAAAACCTTGCTCACTGCGCGCATCAAAAGCCAACCATTGGGGCTACCTAACGCAGGATCGGTATTCCGTAATCCCGATGGCGAATTCGCGGCTCGTTTGATCGAGCAATGCGACCTGAAGGGGCTGCGTATTGGCGATGCAATGGTCTCGACACGGCATGCCAATTTCATTGTTAATTGTGGTCAGGCCACTGCGACCGACATCGAAGCGGTCATCGAGACCGTGCACAACCGGGTGCTAGCCAGGCTGAACATTGCGTTAGTCACAGAAGTGCGCATCATCGGGCAAGACAAGGAGCATCAGCTGTGAATATGTCAGACTTTGGAAAAGTAGCGGTATTGCTTGGGGGGCGTTCCTCCGAGCGCGAGATTTCACTGAGAAGCGGGGCAGCTGTCCTGGCCGCATTGCGCCGCAAAAACGTCGATGCGCACGCTTTCGACCCGGCCGAACAGCCTATGGAAAATCTGTTGAAGGCCGGCTTCAAGCGTGCCTTTATCGCGCTGCATGGCCGCTATGGCGAGGATGGCTCCGTCCAGGGCGCACTCGAGCTGATGGGACTTCCCTATACCGGCAGCGGGATTCTCGCCAGTGCACTGGCGATGGACAAATGGCGCACCAAAATGATCTGGCAGGCGGCAGCAATCGATACTCCGCGTTACAGGCTGCTGCAGGCGGATAGCGACTTTCACGACCTAGCGGACGAGCTGGGCCTGCCGCTGATTGTCAAGCCCGCCCGCGAAGGTTCGACACTGGGTCTGAGCAAGGTGCGCTGCGAGCAGGATTTTCAAGCCGCTTATCGCACCGCAGCGCACTATGATTCGCTGGTCCTCGCTGAACAGTTCATCGAGGGCATCGAGTTGACTGCGGCTATCCTGGACAACACCCCCCTGCCATTGGTGCGGATCGATATCGCCGAGGATTTGTACGACTATCAGGCCAAGTATTTTTCCAACAATACGCGCTACACCTGTCCAAGCGGGTTGCCTGAAGCGTTGACACACCAGATCCAGGCCATGGCGCTACGCGCCCACCAGGTATTGGGCTGTTCCGGCTGGAGCCGGTTGGACGTCATTCTGGATCAAGATAATCAGCCTTATTTTCTTGAGGCCAACACGTCACCCGGCATGACCGATCACAGTCTCGTACCCATGGCCGCCAACGCCATTGGCATTTCTTTCGATGAGCTGGTCGTGCACATTCTGTCCTTGAGCCATGAGCATGCCTGATATATCGGTTAGCTCAAACCATGTCCGGTTACCCGGAAATTGCTGGCGCCTCAACAACGTCAGCAGTGTGCACTATGTACGTGCCCGATTGGGCTCGAATCCTTGAATGCCTAGAGTTGCGCTTATGTGGAACGATCATCAAACCCTGAATTTTCTGGCCAACATCATGCTGACAGGCGTCTTGCTGGCCACATTATATGTGGTGGGCACAAGGGTGCTGACGTTGCCCTTCTTTTCACTGCGGGAAATTCGGGTCGAAGGCGTTGATCACTCGCAAACGGTACGCGTCAGCTTGACGCATGTGACCCGCGACCAAATCGAGCAAATTATGCGCAATACGACCGACACCAATTTCATGACTGTGGACCTGAAGGCGCTGCAGGCAGCTTTCATGGAATTGCCCTGGGTCAGATCAGTAAAAATTCTGCGCGACTGGCCGCCGGCGCTGGATGTGCTGCTTGAGGAGCATGTGCCCCTGGCACACTGGGGAGAGACAGCGCTGATCAACACACATGGCGAGCTGTTTCGCGCCATGACTGAAAACGCGCATCTGCCGGTATTTATCGGCCCTGATACTCAAAGCAGCCACTTGATCACACAGCAATACCAGGCGCTGAACGAATTGCTGCAACCACTTGGGCAGAACGCCCAAGAAATCGTTTTAACCCCCCGGCATGCCTGGCATATCCGGCTTGATACCGGAACCTGGTTGAAACTGGGGCGCAAACATATCGAGTCACGTCTAAGACGCTATGTGGCGGTCTATCAACAGCATGGCGAGAGCCTGGCCCAGCAGCAAACGCTGGCCTATGTCGACTTGCGCTACGCCAATGGATTTGCCATTCGCAAGTCGACAAATGTTTCGCATACCTTACCTCGGTCAGGTCGTGCATGGTAATTATGAAATCGGGGAGATTTTAAAAATGAGTAAAGCCAAAGAAGGCAAGGACATGATCGTTGGCCTCGATATCGGTACATCCAAAATTGTGGCCATCGTCGCGGAAATAAAGCCCGAAGGTGGCTTTGAGATCGTGGGATTAGGCAGCCACCCGTCACGTGGACTGAAAAAAGGGGTGGTGGTCAACATTGAAACGACAGTCAATGCGATCCAGCGTGCGCTGGAAGAAGTGGAGCTGATGGCCGATTGCCGGATCACTGAAGTCTATGCCGGCATCGCGGGCAATCATATCAAGGGCTTCAATTCGCATGGAATGGTCGCGATCAAGGACAAGGAAGTCACGCTGGCGGACGTGGACAGGGTGATGGAAACCGCCAAGGCGGTCAATATTCCAGCCGACCAGCAAATATTGCATATCTTGAATCAAGAATTCATCGTCGATGGCCAGGAAGATGTACGCGAGCCGGTCGGGATGAGCGGCATCAGGCTTGAAGTCAAGGTGCACATCGTAACCGGCGCAGTGTCGGCCGCCCAGAACATCGCCAAATGCATTCATCGTTGCGGACTGGGCGTACGGGATCTGGTCTTGCAACCCCTGGCCTCGGCCAAAGCAGTACTTTCCGAAGACGAAAAGGATCTGGGCGTCTGCCTGGTCGATATCGGTGGCGGCACGACGGATATCGCCGTCTTCACAAATGGCGCGATACGCCACACGGCAGTGATCCCGGTCGCGGGTGATCAGATCACCAATGACATTGCCATGGCATTGCGCACACCGACCAAGGATGCGGAAGATATCAAGTGCCGCTATGGCAGTGCCTTGCGCGCACTGGCAGATGTGCGCGAAACAGTAGAAGTGCCGGACGTTGGCAACCGGGGTACCCGTCCGCTTTCCAGGCAAACCCTGGCAGAAGTAATCGAACCGCGCGTCGAAGAGCTCTATCTGCTGATACAGGCAGAATTGCGGCGCAGTGGATTCGAGCAGTTACTCTCATCAGGCATCGTCATCACAGGTGGCAGCAGTTCCATGCTGGGAATGGTCGAGCTGGGTGAGGAAATTTTCCATATGCCTGTACGACTGGGGCTCCCTGTCTACAAAGGCAGTCTGGAAGAAGTTGTACGAACGCCACGCTACTCGACTGCCATTGGACTGGTGATGGCAGGCATGGAGGACCGCCTCCATCATCACCACACCAAATTGAAGAGTGGCTCCGCCAAGCAAATTCTGGCGAGAATGAAAGGATGGTTCCAGGATAATTTTTAATCCAGAACCAAAACAAGCTTTAACGGGATGTTGTTTACAAATCTACCATGCAATAGGAGAAATGCTATGTTTGAAATCACGAATACCGAATCCCAGGAATTGGCGATCATCAAAGTTGTCGGCGTAGGAGGATGTGGCAGTAACGCGGTCGACCACATGATCAGAAATGAAATGAAAGGGGTGGAATTCATTTGCATGAATACCGATGCCCAGGCGCTCAAAGGCAGTCTCGCGCCAACTGCATTGCAACTGGGCTCCAATGTCACCCGCGGATTGGGTGCCGGTGCCAACCCCGATATTGGCAAAGAAGCGGCACTGGAAGACCGTGACCGTATCGCCGAAATGGTACAAGGGGCCGATATGCTGTTCATCACCGCCGGCATGGGAGGCGGCACCGGTACCGGCGCCGCACCGATCGTGGCGCAAATTGCCAAGGAAATGGGCATTCTGACCGTAGCAGTCGTCAGCAAACCTTTCTCCTTCGAAGGTAAGCGCCTGAAAGCGGCACAGGCCGGCATGGAAGCATTGGCGCAACATGTCGACTCGCTGATTGTCATTCCCAACGACAAGCTGATGAATGTACTGGGCAATGACATCAGCATGCTGGATGCGTTCAAGGCCGCCAACGATGTCTTGCATGGCGCCGTTGCAGGCATCGCGGAAGTGATCAATTGCACCGGCCTGGTCAACGTCGATTTTGCCGACGTGAAGACTGTCATGTCGGAAATGGGCATGGCCATGATGGGCTCGGCCCTCGCCAGCGGCGTCGATCGCGCACGCATGGCCGCGGAACAAGCCGTCGCCAGCCCGCTGCTCGAAGAAATCACCCTGACCGGTGCGCGCGGTGTATTGGTGAACATCACCGCCAGCTCGGCCATCAAGATGCGTGAAGTGCAGGAAGTGATGGATACCGTCAAGAAAATGACGGCAGAAGATGCCACCGTGATCGTCGGCTCGGTAATCGATGAAGGCATGGAAGATGACCTGCGTGTCACACTGGTCGCCACCGGATTGGGAAGCATCAATCATCAGGCCCAAAGACCGCTGACAGTGGTCCACTCCCGTACCGGTACTGACGACAGAAGCCCCGCCCAGAATGTGGACGAGCCTGCCGTGATGCGCACCGGCAGAAGAAGCAACGCCACCGTGACAGCCATGCAGCAATCCGGTATGGATCCAATGGATATTCCTGCGTTCCTGAGAAGACAGGCCGACTAACTCTGCCTGTTGAATAGTATCGGCTTGTCACCGATCCAGGAATAGGCATATTCCAAATATCCCGTTGTATGGTAGCGCCGCCCTCTCCCAGGGGCGGCGCATGCATCGCATGACAGATCTCTTGCCTCCCTGCGCATCAGCCAAAACAACATTTAAATCGCTATATTTGGCGTAGAATTCCGGCTATCGTTTGGTTCAACAATGCTTCAAGGGCTCGTTAATAAATAACTTGAGCATACGCTGGGGTCGCTTTTGGCGCAGACCAAGGCGCAAGACACGCCGTTGTGTCATTCACAACAAGTGGCTTGCAACGCCGGTATGCGCCAAAAGCGACCCCAGCCCGAAGGGTTGTTACGTATGTCCAAGTTATTCATTAACGAGCCCTAACACAATGGACGGGCATAGCATGCAACCCAAACTTCATATCATTATCTGCAGTACGCGGCCTGGCCGTGTTGGGCCGTATGTGGGCAAGTGGTTTCACAAACTGGCTGTGCGGCATGGAAAATTCGCAGCATTGCTGGTCGATCTCGCCGAATTCAACTTGCCGGTATACGATGAACCCGAGCATCCCGTGCTTCAGCGTTACCAGCATACGCATACCAAGAACTGGTCTGCCAGCGTCAATGCGGCGGATGCTTATGTGTTCGTGACTCCGGAATATAATTTTGGACCACCGCCCGCTCTGCTGAACGCGCTCAATTACGTCTACAAGGAATGGAATTACAAACCGGCTGGCATTGTCAGTTATGGCGGGGTCTCAGGCGGACTCCGCTCGGCACTGGTCGAAAAACTCACCCTGACCACATTAAAAATGATGCCTATGGTCGAAGCTGTCACCATCCAGCATGTCTCGAAGCTCATCGATCAGAAAAAAAACTTCACGCCTCAGGATCATCACGTGAGTTCGGGTCAGGCAATGCTGGATGAACTGCACAAATGGACGCTGGCACTCAGAACGATGAGGATCTGATCGGATTTCAGCACAGTCACTGCCGAGGGCGCCAGGGCGCAATGTTCCGGTCAGCGATCAAGCGGTGCCTGCTGATGCTTTGGTCATCAAAATCGGCTTGCTCGGATGCATTGATTTGATAGACCCCGGATGCGACATGGATCTTGATATGCCCCTCCGCAACAGCGACATGGTGATGGCCATCTGTGTGCATCTGGATGCTGCAACGCGTACCGTAGCCCTCGATAAGGGTATTGCCAACTTTGGCTTCAAGTAGATGAGCGGCGTTTTTATCAATGTCAAAATAGACATTGCCCTTGAACAACTCCACTTTTATGGGTTGATCTGCCCTGACAGCGATGGAACTGCCCACATCCAGCGCCATATCGATACCAGGCGCTATGGCAGTAGCCAACCGTTCTTCCACCGTCGTTTCATAAAACCGGATGCTGTGCGGTTTGCCAAAATACCAGGTCATCAGACCCAATATCACACCAATGCCCATGATCGCGCTGTGCATCAACAAACGCCGCCACCTGAAAACAAACCGGTAGGGCTCTACGTCGGGAGATTTAGGTTCCTGCATGGTGTTTGGCCAAACTGTAAACAGAGTAATTCTGGAATTATATACTGACTGCCGGAATTTTCTAGGAGGCTGTCCGAGAATAGCGTAGCGAGGGCGAAGCTGGCTGAGCGGGATTTTTCGATCATTTGAGGCGAATAGTGGTTCTATTCAACGAAAAGGATCGAAAAATCCAGCCTGACAGGTTCGTCCGCAGTAGATCAACCTATTCTCGGATAGCCTCCTAGCATCATGCAATTTTATGGCCAATTCAGAGGGTTAAGTGAAGCAGCCAGATATCTTTCAACATGCCAGCCGCAGCTGAGAAAGGCAATACTCACTACGTTACTTTAATTTTTTTGTGCAGAACTCTTGTCAAATGCTTTTTTGCGATTAAACTGACTGTTGCAAATGCAAATACTCCAGTCGCATGCGTCTGTGATTGTCCGGTCGCACAATTTGGAGAGCCAATGCGGTGATAGCGAACAAGTTGCAGCAATAAATTTCATACAATTCTTACCATGACGCCCTACACTACATCGCCAATACCTGTGAGTGTTATTACCGGATTTTTGGGATCCGGCAAAACAACATTGCTCAATCATATACTTACACATGATCATGGTAAAAGAATTGCTGTCATCGTGAATGAGTTCGGAGAAATCGGTATTGATAGTCAGCTGGTCATTGACGCGGATGAAGAAATATTGGAAATGAATAATGGTTGTATTTGTTGCAGTGTCAGAGGGGATTTGGTTCGTATTTTTGACAATTTGATGCAGAAGCAAGACAAGTTCGATCATATTGTGATCGAGACAACTGGCTTGGCAGACCCCGCGCCAGTGATTCAATCCTTCTTCGTTGATGAAGTGATGAGGACCAGGACCCAGCTGGATGCGGTGATAACGGTAGTGGATTCAAAGCATATTGGGCAGCATTGGGACAGCGATGAAGCAAAGGAACAGATTGCCTTTGCTGATGTGGTGTTGCTAAACAAGACCGATTTGATCCCCCCGGGAACCTTGGATGATCTGGAGCAGCGAATTCGGAGGCTGGCTTCCTTTGCTAGAATCTATAGAACGCAGCACAGTGATATTCCAATGGATTCTATACTCGGGATCCAGGCATTTGATTTGAAGCAGGCGCTGCACATAGATCCCTCCTTGCTCAGTGAGGATGCCCATCAGCATGATGAATCGGTATTTTCTGTATCCATAGTTGAAACTGGGCGTGTCGATGGTGACAAATTCAATCGGTGGATCTACCAGCTCTTGCAGGATAAAGGAAAAGATATCGGCTCGTCAGCAGAATCTGTGGGCGACATCCGGTTCAGGTAGCGCGCCAAGTGCATGATATAATGCGATTTCTGCGCCATGAAAGGTTCGAAA
>NZ_FNOY01000102.1 GCF_900107165.1 Nitrosomonas halophila | reverse complement strand
TACGACAAACTGAAGCGAAATTATGAAAGTATGGTAGCCATGGCGTGTGGGTATCTGTGGTTACCTATGTGAAATGTCAACAGACCCTAGCAAAACAAACATTTTTGTTGCCACAGGCGTAGGGTGCACTTGTGCACCGGTTTTATGCAACGCAATCTGCTGGCGGTAATCAGCGTTTGACGGTGCGCAAGCGCACCCCACGCCCCCTTACCGTCTATGTGCGGGGCCTCGCACCGAAGCACTCCAGCCCGATGCTGGAGTGTACCGGAGGATTGCCTGGCTGCGGGCAGCAGGAAAGGCTGCCGATATTTTTAGAAAAAGGCCTGCTAAATATTCCCTCTATTCAGGGTCAATGCTGCCTTGACTGCATCGTCGACCGTCTCAAGCGGGATAATCGTCAGCGCCGATCGCACCGCTTCGGGCACATCGCGCAAATCTTTCTGATTGCGGGCAGGCAAAAGCACCATCTTGATTCCCGCACGCTGCGCGGCCAAAACCTTTTCCTTGATGCCCCCAACCGGAAGCACCAACCCGCGCAAGCTGATCTCGCCTGTCATGGCGACCTCGTTCGATACCGGCCGATCGGTGAACAGCGAGGCGAGCGCAATAAACATTGCCACGCCTGCGCTCGGCCCATCCTTGGGGATTGCGCCCGCTGGAATATGCAGATGGATGTCCACGGTTTCGAATATTGAAGCAGGAATGCTGAGCCCGCTGGCCAAGGCCTTGACGAGCGTCAAGGCTGCCTGGGCGCTCTCTTTCATGACATCGCCCAGCTGTCCGGTCAATATCAGCTTGCCTTTGCCGTTCACTTTGGTCGCCTCGATAAACAGGATATCGCCGCCTACCGGCGTCCAGGCCAGGCCGGTCGCCACACCGGGCAAGCTGGTGCGCGCGGCGACTTCATGCTCATACTTGGCCGGTCCCAGTATGGCTTCAAGATCATCGGCATCGGCATGCACCTGCAGCTGCGGATTGTCGGCGATGCACAGCGCCGCATGCCGCATGACACGCCCTATTTCCCGTTCGAGTTGCCTTAAGCCGGCCTCACGCGTGTATTCCCCGATGATCTTGTTCAATGCCTCGATGGTCAGCGTGCACTGGCCTGCCTGCAGGCCATTGGCTTCACGTTGGCGCTGAATCAGATAGCGCTGGGCAATCTGCAACTTTTCCTCCTGGGTATAACCGGGCAAATCGATGATCTCCATGCGGTCCCGCACTGGCGGGGAAACATGATCGAGCACATTGGCTGTGGCAATAAAAATCACGCGACTGAGATCGAAGGGGACGCCAAGGTAATTATCCCGGAAAGTCGCGTTTTGCTCCGGGTCGAGAATTTCAAGCAATGCGGCCGACGGATCTCCGTGCAGACTGGCCGACAATTTGTCGACCTCATCCAGCATCATCACGCAATTGCGCGCGCCGGCCTTGCGTATCCCCTGAATGATGTTGCCTGGCAGTGCGCCAATATAAGTACGGCGATGGCCACGCATTTCCGCTTCATCATGGACGCCCCCCAATGAAACACGCACGAACGCGCGCTGCAGCGCACGTGCAATGCTCTGACCGAGTGAAGTTTTTCCCACTCCAGGCGGCCCGACAAAGCACAGGATCGGGGCACGCCCCTGCGGCTTGAGCTTCTGCACCGCCAGAAATTCTATAATGCGCTGCTTGACGCGCTCCAATCCAAAATGGTCGGCTTCCAGAATCTGGCGCGCAGCGTGCAGATCGATCGGCACATCTGCCGGCAATTGCCAAGGCAAGTCGGTCATCCATTCGAGATAAGTATGCAGCATCGAATACTCGCTCGATGCGCTTGCCATACGCTGCAAGCGCTGCAATTCCTTGCGCACGCCCGTCTCGATCTCTGCCGGCATACCCGCCTGGGTGATTGCTTCATTCAGTTGCCTGATTTCCTGCTCGTTATCCTCTCCCTCGCCCAGTTCCTTCTGAATGGCTTTCATTTGCTCACGCAGCAAAAACTTGCGCTCGCGATCTTCCATTTGCTCCTTGGTACGTTCGCTGATCTCCTTGGACAGCCTCAATACCTCGATGCGATGCGACAGGATTTGCAGCACTTTCTGCAAGCGCGCATCAATATCGATCATTTCGAGCAGCATCTGCTTCTCGCTGATTTCGGCATCCAACAGGCTGGCCGTAATATCGGCCAGCTGGGCTGGTGCGCGCGTTGACTGCAGGGCATGGCCCAGTTCTGCCGGCAACCCCGGCACCAATGACATGAACTCACTGGCACGCTCGCGCAGCTGGACGGCCAGCGCCTCGGTTTGTGTGGTCACCGGCTGGGCCGGCTCTTCGATACGGCTGATTCTCGCAGCCAGGAAAGGATAGCCCCCGATGAACTCCTCGATACGGAAACGGACAATTCCCTGGCACACGGCATGATATAACTTGTCCGCATCGGTGACATGGCGCACAATTTTCGCCAATGTGCCAATAGTGCATAACGCATCCATGCCCGGATCATCGATTGAGGCATCACGTTGCAACAGAATGCCTATCGGGGAATCACGGTGCAGCACCTGCTCGAGCGCAGCAACCGATTTGGGGCGGCCCACCGCAATAGGCATCAGCACATGCGGAAACAACACGACATTCCTCATGGGAACCAGCGGAACAATGTCATTGGGAAGTTCGAATGCTGTTGCAGTCTGCTCCATGAGTCTTGCCTCCATGCATAGCGATTAACAGGTTGCGCCGCTCTGTTCAGGCATCGATTCGGCCAGCAATCCGTTCAGGCGCCGATTATTGCTGCATCATCACCCGGCCTGCCCGGCAGTTATTGACCGGCGGCCACAGCGCATCGATCAAGCATTTTCAGGTGCGGCAGATACAGCATGAAAGTGCTTCGCAAACCATGCCCCCGCTGCCTTGGCCACCTGCTCCAGAGTGCCGGGTTCCTCGAACAAGTGGGTTGCCCCGCCAATCAGAACCAGCTTCTTCTCGCACTTCATGCGTGCAAAGGCCTGCTGATTCAGCTCAATCACACCGAAATCCTCACTTCCGACAAGCAGCAGTGTCGGAGCGGCCACTTCACCCAATGCTTTCTCTCCAGCCAGATCAGGACGCCCGCCACGAGAAACCACCGCCGATATAGCGGTTTTCGTCTCCGCCGCTGCTTGCAAAGCAGCCGCTGCACCGGTACTGGCGCCAAAATAACCCAGTTTCAGGGTCTGCGTTTCCGGATGGGCCTGCAGCCAAGCGGTAGTGGCCAATAACCGCCGTGTCAGCAATGCGATATCGAAACGCGTGGCATAATCCCGGTCTTCTTCGGGCGTCAGCAGATCGAACAGCAGCGTCCCGATACCCTGCTGTTGCAGCACTCTGGCGACATAACTATTGCGCGGACTCAAGCGGCTGCTGCCGCTGCCGTGCGCGAATAGCACCACACCCGGTGCAGCAGGCGGCAACTCCAGCTCACCACTCAGAACGACATCATCAACTTGGATCGGCAGGGTATTCATTCGACGGCCTCGATCTGGATTGGAACATGTTTGCGACCGAACTGGCTGGTAAATGCCTCGAAACGACCAGCAATGGGCACACTGCAATCCGGGCAGTGTCCCGCGCCGTTCAGGCGATAATTTTTGATTTCATACCAGTCGCGTTCAATCAGTGCGCTGCCGCATGCGGGACAATATGTGGTATCACCCTCGGGATCATGGATGTTTCCGGTATAGACATACAACAGACCCGCTGCGCGCGCGACAGCCCGTGCACGCCGCAATGTTGCGGCAGATGTCGCCGGGATATCCAGCATCTTGTAATCTGGATGAAACGCCGAGAAATGTAACGGCACCTCTACGCCGAGCGTAGCGGCGACCCATTCGCTCATTTTTTGTATTTCTGCTGAGGAATCGTTGAGTCCAGGGATCAACAATGTGGTCAGCTCGAACCAGACCTCTGTTTCATGCTTAAGATATGCCAAGGTATCCAGCACGGGTTGGATATGCCCACCCGTTTGCTTGACATAGAAATCCTCGGTAAACGCCTTGAGATCGACATTGGCCGCATCCATCTTGGCAAAAAAATCACGACGCGGCTGTTCATGGATATAACCTGCGGTGACCGCAACCGTTTTGATGCCATGGGCATGACACGCATCGGCAACATCCATGGCGTATTCTGCAAAAATCACGGGGTCATTGTAGGTAAATGCCACGCTTTTACAGCCGAACCTGGCTGCACTGCGGGCAATCGCTTCAGGACTTGCCTCGGCGGCAAGTTTGTCAAATTCCCGGGATTTGGAAATATCCCAATTCTGGCAAAATTTGCAGGCCAGATTGCAGCCGGCGGTACCAAATGACAGGACACTGCTGCCAGGATAAAAATGGTTGAGCGGTTTTTTCTCGATCGGATCGATGCAAAAACCGGAAGAACGGCCATAGGTCGTCAGCACCATCCTGTCATGCACGCGTCCACGCACGAAACAGGCGCCACGCTGTCCCTCGTGCAATTTGCAGTCGCGCGGGCACAGGTCGCACTGGATACGGCCATCCGCAAGCAAATGCCAGTATTTGGCCGGATGCTGCTCGACATCGCGAATAGGTTCGTCCATGTCAGTACTCCTCAATGGCTTCGTGCCATTTGGTCACGCCATAGCGCGAAAGCCTGATACCTTCCGCCCAGAAATCTGCCGGCAACCCTGCTTTTTGCTTCAGCATGGCAAGAAACTGATCAGGCTGGGGCAAGTCTTCCCACACTTGTGGCAAGAATGTGCTTCGAAAAGACCGGTATTCGAACACGATACCGTCCAGCCCCGGGCGCAATTGCGCCAAGGCTTCTGGTTGATTTTTAAAACTCAGCGGCTCGGGGATGGAAAGCACGGAAACTTCTATTGCTATGTCCACGAGCTCGCCAGGTGTGACGGGCAAAAAACGGGAATCACGCAGTGCGGCAGACACGGCATTGTATTGCACATCGGCCAGCAGGGGCCGATAGGCTTCCAGCGTGCCGATACAGCCGCGCAAGTGACCGCTTCGCTTGAGCGTGACAAAGCACGCACCTTCTTCCCGCAACCATGGCGCAGCGTCAGCCATGGCGCCAGCCGTCTCTCGATCAGCCATGCCAAGCACCTCCACTATCGCGGCGCGGGCAATGCCTGGCAAGCGTTTTCCTGCTTCAGTTAGCATGTTCATGTGCCTCGGTAAAAGCAATCGCCGCATACCCCACGACCTGATCATGCGCACCCGCCGTGTCGCCAGAGTTGCGTAAATCCAGCAAATGTGGTGACAGATGGTGTTTCTGCGCCGCGAGGATCAGACCATCCACCGGGATGCTGCCGCATGCCCGGTCGGGATCGAGCGGCGCATGCAAGCTCAGAATGGCATCAACTGTTTCATTATCCACTTGCTGTGCCAGCGCATAAGGAAGGTGGTGAGAAAAATCAGAGCTGATGACGATGAGTGTCTCGTCCCCATCCCACACTGTCTCCAGCACTTCTGCGACCACTTCATCATAAGTATGACCCACCAACAGCGGCAGCAAGGAAAAATCTGGCAGCAGGCATTGCAAGAAAGGCAGCTGCACTTCTAGCGAGTGCTCCAGCGCATGTGCCTGGTTACTGACGATAACTTGCGGGATAGGCTTGATCGCTTCCATCCCTGCAATATCAAGATTGATGCGCCCCAATGGGGTTTCAAACACTTCTGCCTCCGGCAACGCCAGACCGCGTATCAGCATCCGATGGGCCGGGCCCAGCAAGACCACTCGCCGAACATTGGCAGCAATCGATTGCAGCGTCGCATAGGCCGAAGCGGCGATCGGTCCGGACTAAACAACCACCAGCTAAAGCTGGTGGGTTAGTGACAATGACTAAAGTCAGGATACGGGTCTTAAGACCCGTTTAGCTTTCGGTTCTGAAATTATCATCACCTTTAGGTTCAAAATGATGCTCCAAATAGTTTTGGTAACTATTCAGCGTATTCTTTCTCTCAGTCATTCTGCAACATAAAATCAGGCAGTTTCCCAGCGAAGAGCAGGGAAAGCGCCTCGGAAGCAG
>NZ_FNOY01000056.1 GCF_900107165.1 Nitrosomonas halophila | reverse complement strand
ACACGATACGACAAACTGAAGCGAAATTATGAAAGTATGGTAGCCATGGCGTGTGGGTATCTGTGGTTACCTATGTGAAATGTCAACAGACCCTAATATGACGCATGTGGATACGAATGGTTTTTCCAAACTGCAAGCATCTTGGCAAGCGACTCGGTATCGAAGCCAAGCTGATGTTAGGCTGGATTGCTTCGCTGTGCTCGCAAAGACGGCAGAAAACAATGGCCATCCGCAATTTCAACCGCCATCTTGGCGAGACCCAATGGGCTGCGGCCATCCAGATGCTTTTCGGCAACAATAACGCTACAGTTGCCACAGCGTTGAGCAATCTGAGATTGGAATTCCCAAACAGCTTCTTAGCTGATAAAGGAGATTACCGATGCATAATGATTCTCTCCATGCTCCCTGTGCGCCACAGCAGAACCATCTTCTTGCTACTTTGCCCGCAGAAGTGCGGAAACGATTATATCCCCACTTGGAGCTGGTGCCGCTGCCGCTCGGTCTAACCTTGTGCGGGCCTGATTGTACGTTGAACCACGTTTATTTTCCTGCTGACGCGATCGTATCCCTGCTCTATGTCACGATGAATGGCGGATCAACCGAAATTGCGCTGGTCGGTAATGATGGAATAGTCGGGGTAAGCCTTTTTATGGGCGGAAACTCCATGCCGCAACAATCCGTGGTACAGAGCGCGGGCCACGCCTACCGGCTGGATGGACGTTTATTGATGCAGGAATTCGAACATGTTGCGGCAGTCACGCACCTATTATTGCGTTATACTCAGGCGCTACTCACGCAGATCGGGCAAACGGCGGTATGCAACCGGTATCATTCAGTGGAACATGGAACAGCAACTCTGCCGCTGGCTCCTGTTAAGCCTCGATCGCTTGCCATCGAATGAGTTGAAAATGACTCATGAATTGATCGCCAATATGCTTGGTGTGCGCCGTGAAGGCGTGACCGAAGCAGCGGGTAAACTGCAACGTGCTGGCCTGATCGATTATCACCGGGGCCGTATCGCCGTACTGGATCGGTCGCGCCTGGAAGCCAAGGTTTGCGAGTGCTATAAAGTGGTCAAGAAGGAATATGATCGGCTGCTTCCTGACAGGATCGCAACCTGATTGGTATTGAAAGGGATTTCACTGCAAATAATCTATTACATATCCCCCAATAATCACGAGAGCATCATCCACGCATCACCTATTAACCCATCGCAACGCATTTATCTTTGCCCCCATCTCTGTACGCCAACGCACAGACCACAATTGCTGCATGCTGTAGGCTCTATCACGCAATGATCTGATTCACTTGATAAGATTACACCAGACGTTGGGCCTGCAGTTTGAATTTTGGTGCTGTCTTCAGAAGCAGTAAACGCGCCACTTATATTGCTGAGCGGCGGCCTATCGGTTAACAGATTGGTAATTTCCATTTCTTTCGAGGAGAAACAAATGGGTAAATATTTACTGGCGTGGTTACTTGGCGTGCCTGCCATCGTATTGGTTATCATTTATATTCTTTACAACTAAAGAGACATCCCCGGGCATTGGGCTTACCCCAGCCGGCCAAATTAAAGGAGTGACACAAATGAATATTTCAAGAACACTTATAGTCGTGGTGATTTCGATGGTTTCCATCGCTGGACTGCCCGCTTGCGAGAAGAAAAATTCGGCAGAGGCGGTGGGAGAAAAAATAGATGAGTCAGCCGAGAAAGCGGGCGATGCCCTGAATGAAAAGATCGTCGATTAGCAAAAATTGACGTCATCTAGTACTCCGTTCCGTCAATTAGCTTACAAATGAAATCGATGGATTTGCCTGCCAGGCTGGATTTTCCGATCCTTTTCGTTGAATAGAACAACTATTCGCCTCAAATGATCGAAAAATCCCGCTCAGCCAGCTTCGTCCTCGCTACAATCGCTATTCTCGGACAGCCTCCTAGGCACAAACCGCAGTCATAGCCGTAGCTATGGCGAGGATTTGCAACAACGCATGACAGGCGAAGGCGCGATTTCATGTAATCGGTTTGGCGGAACGGAGTACTAGACAAACGGCAAGCTGTGCTGCCACTAAACTTGGCTTGGTTAGCAGTTGGTGTTGACCGCGCTGACCAAGCAGGCATCCGACTGAATCATTACGAATCGATGCTGTGGACAATGTTCTGCACAAAGTAATCAGGCGACATCACTCCCTATTTCGGATGGATCTAGCGTAAACGGGTTTCGATAGCTAACCGCTCAACTGCGCGGAGATGTGCAGCGCACCCTTAAAAAACTGGTAATTGTTGCAACCCTTATCCTTGGCATGGTACATCGCGATATCCGCGTTCTTGATCAGGGTTTCCGCATCCTGGCCATCTGCAGGGTAGGTGCTGATACCGATGCTGGTCGTCACATTGAGATCATGTTCATCAATCGAATGCGATACTGCCAATGTGGCGAGTATCTTGTCAGCAATCAAGGCGGCATCATGTGCGTGCTTGTCCTGCGCCACCAATACCACAAATTCGTCGCCGCCCAGCCGACTCACCGTGTCTGTGCCGCGCACACACGCACGCAAGCGCTGCGCAACGGATTGCAGCAATTTGTCGCCTACCGAATGCCCGAGTGAATCATTGATGCACTTAAAATTGTCCAGATCCAGAAATAGCAGAGCGAGTTGGGTGCCGCGCCGTTTTGCCAGGGCGATAGCTTGCGTGATGCGGTCATCCAGCAACATGCGGTTTGGTAAGTTGGTCAGGGAGTCGTGCTGTGCCAAGCGAGCCATTTTCGTAATCATCGCTTGCGAAACCGAAATATCATGGAACACGATTACCGCACCGACAATTTTTCCATCCACATCGTGGATCGGCGCAGCGGAATCTTCGATTGCCGCTTTACTCCCATCACGCCGAATCAGTATCGTACCCGCAGTCAATGCCATTGCCTCGTCTCGTTGCAGTACCCATTCGACCGGATTTGGCACTGGATCATGCGTCTTGCCATGGACAATATGCATCACTTCGCTAATGGAATGCCCCAGCGCTTCTTCTCTCGACCATCCAGTCATACCTTCCGCCGCGATGTTCATGTAGTCGATATTGCCCGACATATCGGTGCCAATGACTGCGTCACTGATGGAGTTGAGGGTGATTTCAGCACGGTTTTTTTCTAGGAAGAGAGATTCCTCGGCAGCCTTGCGCTGGATGATGTTATGCAGCGATTGTGGCACCAGATCGTTGCTAAAGTGATTATATGAAAGATAACCTTGCGCACCGCGCTGCACGGCTTCCATCGCAAGCATCGTACTATCCGCCGTGTTGAGTATCCAGATCGGTGTCTGGGGTGCAATGGCGTACAGCTTATCAAATGTCGTAATGTCTTGACTGTCGGGTAGCGACAAATCCACTAAAATTGCATCGATACCGCCTGCACGCAATCGTTCCAGTCCATCGGAGAGTCGCACTACCCATTCAATGTCGAATGCGTCATCTTTTGCCTGGCTGAGCACCTCCTTCAGCGACATGGCATCGCTGGCATCGCTCGTGATGAGCAGAACTTGGTTCGCCATGTTAACTTTCATTCTTCATGGATGAGCGAACGGGAAGTGATAAATATACGTGACACTAGGCTAAAGCGTTCAATTACCGGAATGAGTCACAGCGTGACTGCTGGAATGACTATTTATCATCACCATCACCGACCTGGTTACCTATCACGCCGCCCACCGCCGCACCCCCGACTGTTCCGAGAGCGCTCCCGCCCGTTAGGGCAGCACCCCCAACAGCACCAGCGCCAGCACCGATCGCGGTGTTTCTATCCCGTGCCGTCATGCCAGAACAACCACTTAAGCCAAGCATCACTGCTATGATCATCGCATTGACTGCAATTCCTCGCATCGTTTTCATTAAATACCTCTTGTAGAATATCAAAGCATAGCTAAACCCCTATTTGCCAATGATAATCGCGATCCCCACCACAGTCTGTGTGGTAGCGAACATATGCGTAAGACGGGAATTACCTTTTGATCGAATCTCTGACTGTATTTGTGTGCTAGCGCACATACCGGGCGCCTAACCCCTGTAATACTTTACTTAAAAGGATTTCAATCGGCTCAGTTCAAATCGAGTTGAGCCATCGCTTTGCTGTTTCAATTTTGTATGGACATCACACCAGCGTTTGAGGACGAGCACTCTGCTTTAAAAAAACGCCGCTTTTGCGCTTTCCTGGCAATGCTCAATGAAACGGTCGATCTCTCGGTTCCCGACCAGGTGACAAGGAAGCAAAACAACCGGCCAGTAGCAATTATTCAGGAGATGGATGCATGAAAATATACGAGACAAGAAATGCACCCGAAACACAAGAGGCTTGTCCAATTTGCACCTTGGGTAAAATCAGACTTGTTATGCGGGGTTTGTCAATTTTCACAGTCTTGCTAGTGTGTGTTTTCACGACGAGCGCCGCAATGTCGGATGACTCTTATATCGCTGGGTATGCCACAGGCATTCTCAGATATGCATTCAAGATCGATACTCCTTCGTTAACCGTAGAAAACGGTAACATTATCCTGTCCGCCGATCAGGTATCAGCAGATGATCGTGAGAAGATTGTGCAGGCACTAATGGAGATCACCGGGGTTAGCGGAGTAAGTATTGGAGAGCGCAGCGTTCAGCAAACCTCCGCTATATCGACAGCACCGGCTGAAGCAGTGCCCATAGAAGAAAGTATGCCCACAGCGGATTCGGCTATGCTTGCGACGGGGATATTGCCGTCAGGCCATCTGTTTAAACCATTACTGGCTGATCCACGATGGGCCCATTTCTCTGTCGCCTATCGCAATTACGTCGGAAAGAATATTGATGGAACTAACAATGCCGCTGTCAGCTTTGGTGAGACATTGCCATTTTACCGTGCCAATTTTGGGCAATCTATAGTGCAGTGGGAAGTAGGTCTGCAAGCCGGCGTTTTCAGCGATTTCAATCTCGACGCCCCTTCATCTGATCTCATCAATACGGATTTCATTGCATCGATTTACTCAAGTATGCGTGCAGGTAACGCCTCTGCATTTGCTCGCATCTATCATCAGAGCTCTCATCTTGGTGATGAATTTTTGCTGAGAAAGCTAACCAGCCTGGAGCGCATCAATCTCAGTTACGAAGGTGTCGACCTCAGGCTGTCTTATGAGTTTCCTTATGGGATACGCGTCTATGGTGGAGGCGGTGGTATCTTTCATAAAGAGCCGTCGACAATTAAACCCTGGTCCGTTCAATATGGCGTTGAATTCAGAAGCCCATGGCGTCTTGATATTGCATCTATCAGGCCGATTCTAGCGGTTGATATCAAGAATCATGAACAAAACAATTGGAATGCCGACATCTCCGCCCGGGCTGGAATTCAATTTGATAATTTTCAGACCTTTAACAGAAGGCTTCAACTCCTTGCTGAATATTTTAACGGCAATTCACCTACTGGTCAGTTTTTTAAAGAGAAAGTCGAATATATCGGTATCGGAGCGCATTACCATTTTTAGGTATCAGGTCAACCGGCGACACCCAACCATCCCGTTTTCATACGAGGTCATCATGCAACCATTCCCTCCGTACTCAATTATTTCCAGGTATGCATTACTGTTATCTGGTCTGACACTGTTTACTGCGTGCAAGACCTCCGAAGAAAGCCTGGTTTCGAACACAGCATACTCCAGCAACCAGTCAACACAGACCAGCGATATCGTTTATGACACTGAACTCGGCGAGTCACTTTGGCCAGGGGAAGAAGCCGCAACGCTCGCTATCGCGAAAAACATCGAACAAACGATCAAATCGCGCTATCTAGATAATCCTCCCGCACTGCGCCACGTTCACACCAAAACACACGGTTGCGTGTTGGCGGATTTCCAGGTTAATAAGACACTTAACGACGAACACCAGCACGGTGTTTTTCAATCCGGGGCGCACTACAAGGCTTGGATCCGTTTCTCTAACGGCGGCAGCGATCCAACAGCTGATGACAAGGAAGGAGACGGACGGGGCATGGCGATTAAACTCATGGGCGTTCCTGGAGAAAAATTCCTGCCTGACGAACACTATACCCAGGATTTCATGATGATTAATCATCCCGTATTTTTTATCAACGATCCGCAGACATATTTGAGCTTCGTTCAGGCGCGCAGTAGTCCCTATCTACTGACCCGTTTATCCGTACCATTCTCGCTTGGCATCGAAGGTACAATCATCGCTGCAAAGATCAGTGGCAAGAAAATTGGCAACCCGCTCTATACACGCTACTGGTCGATGGTGCCTCATCAACTTGGCTCTGGTACACACCGGCGGGCAATGAAATACTCCGTGAAACCTTGTGTTGAAATGGACAACAGCCCCCCCTCTGGCAAGTCCCAGGACCCCAACTACCTGCGTGCGGCGATGAAACAATCTCTCGGCACCCAGGACGCCTGCTTCGAATTCCTGATCCAGACGCGTGATACCAGCATACCCGCAGGCGCGGCGCTCAGTGTTGAGATATCCACGGATGAATGGGAAGAAAGCATAGCGCCATTTTTTAAAGTCGCAACGATCACGATTCCCAAACAAGACTTCGATAAACCAGCCCAGAATAAATTCTGCGAAAATCTTTCATACAATCCTTGGCACTCAGTATCCGAACACCGGCCGCTTGGCGGAATGAATCGGATCAGAAAAGTGGTTTACTCGTCCGCTGCCGACCTTAGGCGCAACATGAACGCCATCACACCCGTTGAACCGACAGGTGATGAGGCCTTTTAAATTATATTCACGTCGTTTGGGTCAATCACTGGCTCAGATCCTGGCGGAGTTTTGATTCCAATTGTTTCGTGGCAGTGATATCGACAAAGGTGATCACGGCGCCATCGATCACATTGTCCAGTCTGCGGTAAGGCATAATGCGCACTGAAAACCAGCGATCGTCACTGGTAGGAATCTGTTTCTCTGAAAAAAACAACGTGCGTAGCGTCTCGTTTACATCGTCTTGCAGCGTTGGGTACTGCAGGCTTGTGGTAAGGTCGCTGAGCGGCCGACCGATATCGCTTTCCCGAACATTGATGATCTTCGAGGCTTGTTCGGTATAACGTCTGACATTCAATTTCTGATCGAGGAACAGTATGGCAATATCAGTACTATTGAGCAGGTTCTTCATGTCGCTTTGGGCGAGGGCGAGATCATCGAGTTTGGCCTGCAACTCAGCGTTGATCGCCTGAAGCTCCTCATTCATGGACTGCATTTCTTCTTTTGAAGTTGTCAGCTCCTCATTGGTCGATTGCAGTTCTTCATTGGTAGACTGTAATTCCTCATTGGCCGACTGCAATTCTTCTCTGGATGCGCGCGCTTTCTCGCGCAGGATCCGGATTTCATCCTGGTATTGCTGCAACTCAGCCGCATGGGACACCTCTAGTGCGCTGTGTCCTTTGCGTCGCCCCCGCACTGCCGCCGCCACGTCACGGAATACTATTATCATCATGCCTTGCAAAGCGGCGGGCTCGCACAGTGCTTGTATTGAAACATCAACCAGTTGTGCACTAGTTGATCCTTGTACTCGCAGGCCGTGTAACTGTACCGGTTCACTTTGATTGGCGGCCCGCTTCATGGCGTCCATAAGTGGCGCGCGCAAACCATCGCGCACCATGGCGTGGAAGTTCCAGTTGGCCTTGCCTGCAGCGGGTTCGAGGTACTTGCCGGTACGTCCGCTAATATACACGATGTCACCGGCGTTGTTGACCACTACGGCTGCGGGCGCATATACCTGCAACAACAAATGGTCAGCTGCAGCTTGTAGGTTGTCGGCAAATTGGTGGGCATGAGTGGGTGGCGACATGGGGCGCTCCTTTTTTATCCTGGATAATGGCGGAAACGACTTTACCAAGAGCTCGGGAACGGCATCGGAAGCGTAATCCTGGCGCAGATACACCCGCAATTTTGATTCGATGGGGGTGAACAGTTGTTTAAACCGGCCGACTGTCTCCGAACTCCCCAGCAGTAATACGCCGCCCGATCGCAGGCTGTAGTGAAACAAGGGCAACAGCTTGCGCTGGAGTACAGCATCGAAGTAGATCATCAGATTGCGGCAGGAAAGCAGATCGAGTTTGGTGAAGGGGGGGTCGAGTACAACGTCGTGCTGTGCGAACAGCACGGTATCGCGGATATCCTGATTGATCCGGAAGTAACTATCGTGCGCACTGAAGAAACGCGCCAGTCTTTCCGGTGAGATGTCGGCACTGATTGACGTGGGATATACTCCACGGCGCGCCGTTGTGATGGCATCCGGATTCAGATCCGTGGCAAATATCTGCAACGTATACTTACGGTTTAGCGACAGTCGCTGCACTACCTCAGCAAATATCATGGCCAAAGAATAGGCCTCCTCTCCGGTTGAGCAGCCGACAACCCAGGCACGCAGCTTGTGCTCGTTAGGCCGCCGTGCCAGCAGTTCCGGTAAGGTGGAGTCCGCTAGTTGCTGCCAGACTGCGGCGTCACGAAAAAAGCTGGTTACACCGATCAGCAATTCCTTGAACAACAGATCGATCTCTTGCACATTCTGTCGCATGAACGCTTCGTACATCGCCAGCGTGTCAATTGCATGAATGGCCATACGCCGATGGATACGGCGATACAGCGTGCTGGGCTTATAGACGGAAAAATCGTGCCGGGTTCTCTGTTGCAATAGCCCGAAAATATTTAGCAGTGGATCCGCCGGCAATGCTGGTGGTGTCTGTGGCATTTGGGCCACGCCCGTTAGCGCGGCATCCGGCTCCACGCTCTTGGTCGCCTGGGTGATGTAGGCACGGATATGCCCTGGCAACTCAGCAGGTGGCGCGATAATATCTACACACCCTGCAGCGATAGCACTCTTGGGCATCGAATCGAACTGTGCGGACTCGGGTTGCTGTACAACGGTCAGAGCCCCCCCAATGCCCGGATAGCCTGCAAGCCCAGCGTGCCGTCCGACCCCATCCCGGACAGGATTACCGCGATGGCACGTTCACCCTGGTCGCGGGCCAACGAGGAAAACAGGATGTTGATGGGCAACCGAAAACCACGCGGCTCAGCGGGAGTGGCCAGATGCAACACGCCGTCGACCACCGTAAGTTCTGTGTTGGGCGGAATCACATACACACTGTCAGGTTCAACACGCATTCCATTTTCAGCCTCCCGTACCGGCAGCTTGGTGGCCTGCTGCAACAACTCGGCCAATAGGGTTTTTTGCGTGGGATCGAGATGCTGCACTATGACGTAGGCCAAGTCATTTCCTGGCGCGATCTGCTCCAGAAATTGTTCCAGCGCCGCAAGACCGCCGGCTGAAGCGCCGATGCCAACGATGCGCGGTATCGTCGATGGATCACCGGGCTGATCAGCGCCAGTTAAGGAACCCATAAGCTAATTCTTTAGGCCACTAGACGATTTGACGGCGGATGGTCTGCTGCGCTTCACTAAGACATAAACATAGCACTCGCAGATTATGGAAAACTGTCCGAGAATAGCGATCGTCACGAAAGCGAGGATGGTTGAGTCGGGTTGTTCGATCATTGAGGAGAATAGTTGTTCTATTTAACTGGGCGAATTGGAAAACTCGATCAGGTAGGTTCGTCCGCAGTAGATCAGCCTGTTCCTGGACAGCCTCTTGGTTTCAATTCTGCCATGCTGCCATGATCAAGCACCGTGATGTATCCATGCCGGCAAGCGATCAAAAGTTCAGGAGAGCTGGTCAGGTCCCTGACGAGCAGATGTTTCCATAAAAGCCAGCAGAAAATACCCGCTGTTGGGCGAGATAGTTGCCACGACTTGCAAGCAGCGCGATGTGCCTTGCCCCCCCTGGTTTGTGATTCGCAGCTTCCCCTGCTGTCGATGCGTAGCCGCTCCAGCAACGCACGTAACACTTGCCCACTTGCAGGTGCCAGGAAGCTATCGATGCGCTGCCCGCTCAATTCTGCACACTCAACGCCAAACAGTCTTGCACCAGTCCGATTGCCCTCGATGATCTTGCTCTCGGAATCAACGATGAAGTATCCGACCGGTGCAAACTCATAGAGTTCGGCATATCGCGCCAGTGCTTCTACGAGTTCGTTTCTATCCTGCTCCATCTGTTCATGCTGCAGATCCAGTTCCACTTGATGGACCTGCAACTCGTGAAGCAATTTGAGTGCATCACCGGCAGCCGCGGGATCTCTGGCCAGATCATAGAGCATAGAAAGTGCATCCTTTCCGAGTGTCCACCCTTGCGTGGAGGGCGCTGCGCCTTTGTTGAGCCGGGTTTCAGCTTCATGGCGCAATGTTGTCTGGTGTTTGGGTGGTGCAGTGCGTTTGGGCATACAGCCTCCGGCAGTATGGGAAATGAACATATTATTAACCAAAATAAAAGGTAATCGAGCTACTCAGTAGCTTCTTTAAGCTCGCATAACAAAAACAAACACCCATTTTCGGTTTTAAGGAGTTGCTCATAAATAGCTGTAACACTTATTCCTTCACGGCTCCTAAGTGTGCCGCCGCACAGATAAACATCCCATCTTGCTGCTAGGATAGGTTTCCTTCTATCTGAAGGGGCAATCTCATAAATATCACTATCGACTCCTTGCTAATAACTTTCGGTAGCGCTATTAAATTTTGTTAGCAATGATGGGAATTTTTAAATAATTGTGGTTGGCTGTCAATTAACGTGGCTAACCATGATTCTTTAAAGATACCGCTAAATGAATGGTGTCTTAAGTACTTTATTGCTTAGCGCTAATCTTTAGTCAATAAATCAATCAAGGAGTTAAATCATGATTTACAGTAAGCATTTATTCAACTTCACTTCCTTAATCGGCCTCAGCCTTTTGATAACCTGCTTATCTGTACATGCCGGTGACAAAAGGGACTTGGAGAAAGCCGGCAATTCCACGAGAAACGATACTGTGGGCGCTTATGACGAGGATGCTTATGTCAAATTAGGCCCAGCCAATCTTGCATACGATATCAACGCCCAAAAACTTATAAACATGAGCGTCATGAGTCGTCAAAACGGCAACAAACTGGGAGAAATTCAAGACTTGGTATTAAGTCACAACGAAAAAATTTCTTATGCAATCGTGTCAGCTGGAGGTTTTCTCGGTGTCGGTAAAAAAATGGTTGTCATTCCACTTCATGCTATGACTATACATAAAACAGAAGAGAATGTGGCCATTAATCTTTCTGAACAACAGTTAAAGGAAATGCCCGAGTTTAAATTTGAATATGTCGGTGACCGCAATTACCAGACCAACAATCGTCCCGCAACAAGTAGCACCGGGGGTAAATACTACGCAGCCAATATAGATTACAATATCAATGCCAAAAAGCTTTTTGGAATGGATGTCGTTGATCCCTATGGCAAAAAGTTGGGGTTGATTAAAGACTTGCTACTGAGCAAAAATGAGAAAATCGTTTATGCAATTGTTTCAGTTGGGGAAGTACTCAACCTGATTGAAAAACTGGTTGCCGTGCCATTTCATAGCCTGCAAGTGAATAAATCAGATGAGGAGATTATACTAAATCTCACCCAGAAACAATTAGAACAAGCGGCTAATTTTAGATTTACAAATTAGCCTTAACTTAAGGGTATCTCAAAAAATTCAGAGTTTTAAACAAGGCGAGGCGGGAACAAAAAATGTTGACGCAGCATATGATTGATATGTAAGGAGACATTCTTTGTGAGCAACGACGTATTGCGACGAAATATGGATTTTTGGAGGTGTCCTTAATTAATTCAATAAGCCCGGTTATCTCTGGATAAACTTGGAGATAACTCCTGTCAAGGTTCCTCGGAACAGCAATAAGCAAGTATCGCCCAAAGAGCCGTATCATAAGCTCTACCATGAGTCATGGAACTTTTCCCACAAGCTGATCAACGCAACACTCCGTCTTCTTTTCCGCAGCAGCAGCATTTAGTAATTTTGCTATGTTATCTAGCGCACAGACGGGTTATTGCATCCACTTTATAAAGCTGTTAGTCATATTCACATAAATGATGTGGCGAGCAGCACGCGAATCGAGCACGGTTTGCCTTGCAAATATTTTAATTATTGAGGAATTCATCATGAACAAGAATCAAGTAAAAGGCGAAGCAAAAGATATCGCTGGCAAAATCCAGGAAGAAGCTGGCAAGATGCTTGGCAGCACTGAGCAGCAGGCCAAAGGACTGAAAAAACAGGCTGAAGGCAAGATTCTGAAAGGTGTTGGTGATCTGAAGGAAGCCGCCACAGATTTGGAAGAAGCCGTCAAGAAATCGTAAGAATGCAGTCGAGCAAACCTGCAGGCAAAAAATGTTGCACAACAATATTTTTTGCCTGCATTGTAACTTTTATTCTGGATATCCCGCTGGTTTCAAAAGGCGATCTAGCTTCGTTTTTCTTGTCATGCAACAACCCTACTTTAGGCTAAGTTATAACAGCCTTGGTATCATCTGAAAAAGGAAAGTCCAATGAGAATCCTAAATCGATTTATAGTCACCGTGATATTGGTTGGAATGGCAGGCTGCTTATCGATAGGCTCAGGATCAGGCAAAACTGGTCCGGAAGGTCCACGAGGCGAGCCCGGCACCAAGGAAACGATCATTATCGCGCCAGAGAAACAGCACTGAACCCCGGGACGGAGTCGGAGATAACCATCAGCTCATGCCTATGTGACGCGCTATCCCGGATTTCCCATTAGGAACACAAGAGCGCGCCGACCCATTTGTGGCGAGTTTTCCGGGCTAGACCAGCTTGATCAGACCCGGGAAGAGAATGACGAGGGTCAGTGCCAGCAATTGCAGTAGGATAAACGGCACTGCGCCACGATAGATATCGACTGTGCTGATCGATGCCGGTGCGACACCACGCAGGTAAAACAGCGAAAAACCAAATGGCGGCGTCAGAAAGGAGGCTTGCAGATTGAGTGCTACCAGGATGCCGAACCAAAGCGGATCGATGCCGAACTTGATCAGCAGCGGCGAAATCATCGGGATGAAGATATAAGCGATTTCGACGAAATCGATAAAAAATCCGAGCAAGAAGATGATCAGCATCATCAGAAAGACAAATCCCCATTTTCCGCCGGGCAAATGTTGCATGATCTGTTCGACAGCCTCATCGCCGCCGGTATAGGTAAACACCATGGAGAAAAAAGTGGCGCCAGCCAGAATGGTGAATACCATGGCGGTGATCTTGGTGGTTTGCATGGCGACCTGATGCAGCATGCTTAGTTTGAATCGCCGGTTAAGCGTAGCCAGGACGATCGCGCCCACTGCGCCCATCGCCGCTGATTCAGTGGGGGTCGCAACGCCGGCAATGACGGTGCCTAGCACCACCATCACCAGTGTCAGGGCAGGGACGATGGTTTTAAAGGCATGCCAGTATTGCGCAAGCAAGGATCCGTTGCGGGCAGGAACCGGTGGAGCGGCTTCCTTTCTCGACCAGGCCAGCAGTAAACAGTAGATGATGTAGATCAGCACCAGCAGCAGCCCTGGCAACAGGGCCGCGCGGTAGAAATCGCCAACCGGCTTCTGCAGCACATCACCCATGATGATCAGTATGATCGAGGGCGGGATAATTTGCCCCAGCGTGCCGGATGCGCAAATGATACCGGTTGCCAACCGTTTGTCGTAACTGTATTTCAGCATCACCGGCAGGGCGATCAACCCCATGGTGACGACCGAAGCGCCGACCACTCCGGTCGAAGCTGCCAGCAACATGCCGACCACCACGGTTGATACCGCCAGTCCACCGCGTATGCGGCCAAACAGCGAGCCCATCGATACCAGCATTTTTTCTGCAATGCCGGATTTCTCCAGTATCAGCCCCATGAAGATGAACAACGGCACCGCCATGAGCGTGATGTTGGTCATGATCGAGTGCATGCGCTCGGCGACCATCAGAAATAGTTGCAACCCTTCGGCATACAAGCCAAAGAACAGCGCGACGCCGCCAAATGTGAACGCAACCGGGAAGCCCATGGCCAGCATGGCCAGGCAGACCAGAAACATGGAAAGTGCGATCATCCGGCTAACTCCGGCGCCAGACGGTGTGGCATGGGGCCCTGGGCAGGTAACCCACATGCTGGAAAAATGAGATCAGACATAGGAAACAGTGAACAACGGTGAAGCGTTAAATAGCGATTCAAAAATGGGAGAGAACTATAATTTTTCCTGATGCAAGGGCGGATGGTCTATCAGTGCCGGATCGGGACCGCCGGCCAGGAATCTGAGATTGCGCGAGACGATTGCGAGCGACTGGATCAGCACCAAACCATAGCCAATCGGCAGCAATGCCTTGAATGCAAAACGGTAGGGCAGGCCACCTGGGTCATTCGATACTTCCTGGAGATGGTAGGAATAGCCGACAAAATCCCAGGCGCTATAGAGAATCAGCGCGCACATGGGGATGACGAACAAGCTATGGCCGCAGATATCCACGATGGCCTTGCGGCGTGGTGCCAGGCGGGTATAGACGACATCGACCCGCACATTGGCATCCTCGCGCACGGTGTAGGCCGCGCCCAGCAGGAAGACGGCGGCGAATAAATGCCACTCCAGCTCCTGCATGGCCATCGATCCGCCATGAAACAAATAGCGGGCGATGACATCGATGAATACCACTGCGATCATCAGTACGCACAGCCAGCCGGCCAGCCAGCCGGCCGCACCGGAAAGCTTGCCAGCCAGCTGCTCGAATTTACGTAACAGATTCACTTGCAACCCTCCTAGTGGCCTGCCACTGTCATGCGCTCGATCAGTAGGGAGCCGCATTGTCTGGATCCACGGATAATGACATCGTTTCCGACACCGATGATTCCGCGCAGCATCGTATTGAGGTTGCCAGCGATGGTGATTTCCTCGACGGGGTAGCGAATCTCCCCTTGCTCCACCCAGAAACCGGCCGCCCCCTGAGAGTAATCGCCGGTCACAAGATTGACGCCATGGCCCAGCAATTCGGTTACCAGCAAGCCCCTGCCCATTTGTTTGAGGAGCGCGTCAAAAGCAAGTGGCGCATCACTTTCCAGAACCAGATTATGATTGCCGCCTGCATTACCGGTCGAGCGCAGGCCAAGTTTGCACGCCGTATAGCTTCCCAGGAAATAGCCTTGTACGATACCGTTTTTCACAACCTTGCGTGCCTGCGTGGCCACACCTTCTTCATCGAAGGTGCAGCTGGCCAATCCTTTCGCCAGATGTGGCAATTCAGTGAGCTGGATGTTGGCCGGGAAAACTTGCTTGCCAATACTATCGAGCAGGAATGAGGATTTTCGATAGAGGCTGGCGCCGCTCACAGCACGCACAAAACAGCCGATCAGACTGGATGCCACCGGCGCTTCAAACAGCACCGGGACTTCACAGGTGGCAATTTTCCTTGCGCCCAGCCGGGCAAGGCTGCGCAGGCCTGCCTTGGTGCCGATTTCATCGATGGCTTCCAAATCATGCGCGGACCGGGCGACGCTATACCAGTAATCCCGCTGCATGCTGCCATGCTCGCCAGCGATCACGGCGCAGCTGGCGCTATGCCGGGTCAGCGGAAAACCGCCACAGAAACCAAGGCTGTTGGCATAAACAAATTGCGAGGTGCTGTTGGCTATGCTGGCACCTTCCGAATTGACGATACGCGGGTCGGTGGCCAGAGCGGTGGCTTCGCATCGGCGCGCCAGTTCGATCGCTTCTTCAACCGGCAATGACCACGGGTGATACAAATCCAGATCGGGAAATGCAGTTGCCAGCAAGTCGGCATCGGCAAGCCCGGCATAAGGGTCTTCCGCCGTGTGCCGGGCAATGGATAGCGCAGCGCTGACAGTTTCCTGGATGGCTTTGGGTGAGAAATCGGAGCTGCTGGCATTGCCTCGTCTCTGGCCGATATAGACGGTGACGGACAGCCCTTTGTCGCGCGTGTATTCGATGGTTTCGACTGCGCCCTGACGGACCGTGACATTCTGTCCTGAACCATCCGAAACATGGGTTTCGCAGGCATCGGCGCCATGATTTTTGGCAAATGTCAGGATATCCTGGGCGATTTGTCGTAAATTTTCCTGAGTGTATGAAAAGGGGTGTGGCTGTTCAGAATCGCGATTTAAGTTGTTTTCCATTGGATTACTTGCTAGAAGGTTCGTCAGAGTAGCGAAAAGCGGTCAGGCATGGTTCACGCATATGAACGAGAATATATATGAATGCTCAAAGCGGGTTATGATAACAGCTTCTTGATCATTCCCAATGCGAGTAGCCGTTGTGCGAAATCATCCGAAGGATTTATCCCAGTCAGAAGCTGAATTGGAAGCATCCCAGCCCAGCAAGACCCGGCGCAAGCATGAAATGCATGCCTTGCAGGCTTTGGGCGAGCAGCTGGTTGAACTTGATCCGGCGCAAATTGCCGAACTGGACTTGCCGGAGAATCTGACCGAGGCTGTGCTGGAAGCTCAAAAAATTTCCAAACATGGCGCCCGCCGGCGGCAATTGCAGTTTATCGGCAAGTTGATGCGTTCGGTGGACGCGGCGCCGATTCAGGAAAAAATGCATGCCTGGCAGCATTCCAGCGTGCAGCATACCGCCTGGCTGCATCAGCTGGAACGCTGGCGCGACCGCCTGCTGAGCGATGAAACGGCCCTGACCGAGTTCGCGCAGGCTTATCCGCAAGTTGATGTCCAGCAATTGCGTGTCCTGCTGCGCAATGCCCGCAAAGAAAAACTCGAAAACAAACCGCCCAGAAGTTATCGCGCTGTGTTCCAGGTGTTGCGCACGGTTATTCCGGAAGCATAACCTGATAGGCGCGTCAAAAAACCCGATACTGCCCGGGCGGGCAGGGCGTATTAACGCACCTTTCAGCCGGTCAACAACGTTGCCGGTGATCGGGATGATCTGTAAATCTGTAATTAATCAAATGTATTTTATGGAGAGTAACTGATGCAGTTGAAATGGATTTGGAGTGTGTTGTGCTTAGTGTTGATCATTATGTTGTCCATGACGGTGGGGGTGCGCACGGCGAGCGCCGCGTGCAAGGGCTGCCTATGCCCGGGCGACCCTTGCCAGCTTTGCCCTCTGCCTTTGAATATCAATGACCCGGTGCCCACCGATGAACCCGAAACCTGCCGCCGCATCCGCGAGGCCGTGCCACCGACCGATGCGCTGCCGGGGAGCAATGAGTATTTTGCCAATCTGGATAAGTCCACCATGGCTTGTATCAAAAACGGCGGTGATGTCATCAAGAATTCACGCCGCAGCGAGCTGTTTCCGGCGCGCTTCTACTGCAAGCCGGGCTTGCCGATACGTTGATGCGCACGCCGATTTCCCTGCCACCCATGTTGTCATTGTTTTGTCACTGTTTGATCGCTGATGAGAATCATAACGTTGAATGTGAATGGCCTGCGTTCGGCCAGCAGTAAAGGATTTTTCGATTGGTTGCCACAGCAGGATGCCGATTTCATCTGCGTGCAGGAGCTGAAGGCGCAGCCGGAAAACCTTACCGAGGCCATGCGCACCCCTGCCGGCTATAGCGGTTATTTTCATTGTGCGGAAAGAAAGGGCTACAGCGGGGTGGGAATCTATACCCGTCATGCCCCGGACCGAGTCGTGGAAGGGACGGGTATTCCCGAAATCGATGCCGAAGGGCGCTTCCTGAGAGCCGATTTTGGCGATTTGAGCGTGATTTCCGTTTACCTGCCATCCGGTTCCAGCGGCGAACACCGGCAGGCTGCCAAATTTTTCTTCATGGCGCATTTTTATCCGATGCTGCAATCACTGGCCGCATCCGGCCGGGATGTGCTCTTGTGCGGCGACTGGAACATTGCTCACCAGGAAATCGACCTGAAAAACTGGCGCGCCAATCAGAAAAATTCCGGTTTCCTGCCCGAAGAGCGGCGCTGGCTGTCCACGGTCTTCGAGGAATTGAAGCTGGTGGATGTGTTCCGCAAAATCAACCCGCATCCGGAGCAGTATACCTGGTGGTCCAATCGCGGCCAGGCGTGGGCGAAGAATGTCGGCTGGCGGATCGATTACCAGATTGCGACACCCGGGCTGGCCGAGGCTGCGACCGATACCTCGATTTATAAAAGCGAGCGTTTCTCCGATCATGCCCCGCTGGTAATCGACTACAACTACCCGCTATGAAACCGGTAGCCGACACGGGCTGGTTGCAAGCATTGCGCATCTACGCGCATCCACGCGTGGCGGGTATGCTGGCGTTGGGATTTTCGGCCGGTTTGCCCTTGCTGCTGGTGTTGGGCACGCTGTCGTTCTGGCTGCGCGAGGCCGGTATCGACCGGGCCACGATCGGATATCTGAGCTGGATAGGACTGGCCTACGGATTCAAATGGGCGTGGGCGCCGCTGGTGGATCGCATGCCATTGCCGGGGCTGTCCCGCTGGCTGGGGCGGCGCCGCGCCTGGTTGCTGCTCTCGCAGCTGACCATCATGGGTGCACTGATCGGCATGGCCAACACCGAACCGGTCGAGCAACTTTCCCATATCGTTTTCTTTGCGCTCGCGGTTGCCTTTGCCTCGGCCACCCAGGACATCGCCCTGGATGCCTACCGCATCGAGGCCGTAGCCTTGCCATTGCAGGGCGCAATGGCCGCCACCTACCAGGCAGGTTACCGGCTGGCAATGATCATGGCCTCGGCCGGCGCGCTCTGGATCGCGGCGGCATTCGACAGCACACCGGCCAGTTATGACCCTGCCTCCTGGCAGATCGCCTATCTGTTCATGGCAGCCTGCATGGGGGTCGGCATTGTGACCACCTTGGTCATTCGCGAACCCGACGTGCCGAGCAACCTGCTGGCCATCGAGAATGAAAAGCAGGCGCGGGCAGTCATTGCTGGTTGGCGGCTGAATGGCAGGCTCACTGCCTTGCTGGGCTGGATTTATGGCGCGGTAATTGCGCCTTTCCAGGACTTCATCGTGCGCCATGGCCGCCATGCATTGCTGGTATTGGCGTTGATCGCCGTCTACCGAATCTCGGACGTGGTGATGGGCGTCATGAGCAATCCATTCTATGTCGACATGGGCTTCACCAAAGACGAAGTCGCGACAGTGTCGAAAGTTTATGGCGTGATCATGACCATCCTGGGCGCAGTCATCGGGGGGCTATTGACCGCGAAAATCGGAATCTTCCGCACCCTCTTTCTGGGTGCGGTGTTATCGGCCGTGACCAATCTTTTGTTCGTCTGGCTGGCAGGGCGGGGGCATGATGTCGCCGGCCTGGTATTCGTCATCTCGGCCGACAACCTCTCGGCCGGTATTGCTTCTTCCGCCTTTGTCGCCTATCTTTCCAGCCTGACCCAGGCAGCCTATTCCGCCACCCAATACGCGCTATTCAGCTCGGTCATGCTGCTGCTGCCCAAATTCATCGCCGGCTTCAGCGGAGAATTTGTCGACGCCTATGGCTACGCCATGTTCTTCACTGGAACAGCGCTGCTGGGCGTGCCGGTATTGCTACTGGTCTGGCAAGTAGGGCGGATCGATTTTGCATCGGCAGCCATGCACGAACCACCAGAGAAATCGCTTTAGGAGCCGTGAAGGAATAAGTGTGACAATTGGGCGCGTCTGGTGGGATGCAATGCAAGGCGAGAGGAGGAGTCATAGCAAGAGCTATGGCGACGACGAGTAACGCCGCAGTGCGCCCGCCAGATGTGATCCAAGTGTTACAGTTATTTCTGAACGACTCCTTAGCCTGAATAATGGTAGCAATGCATTTTTGGCTCGTCAGCAGAATCTGTGGGCGACATCCGGTTCAGGTAGCGCGCCAAGTGCATGATATAATGCGATTTCTGCGCCATGAAAGGTTCGAAATC
>NZ_FNOY01000004.1 GCF_900107165.1 Nitrosomonas halophila | reverse complement strand
ACAAGCTTGATGGCGTATACGAAGGCGAACCTAAATTCAAGTATCACGACGAATTCCAGGCCAGCGCCAAAGAAGCCAAGAAAGATGACAAGAAATAATCAGCGTCTTGGTGACAGGTTCCGATAACGAACCTACCCCTATTCTGGAGAAGTCGCTTACTCCTCCAGAATAGGGGTGCTGGATTGATAATCATTTCAGCAAATATCAGGCTCCTGGCTTTGATATTTGCTGAACTCGATATGCCCCCAGCTGATGATAACAACCGTTCAACCTGTCATGCCAACTGGCATGCCAAGCTTGTGCATACCGGGTATGATGCCCAATAACCATCGATATGGATGGTTATTTTGTTATTAAGATGATGATATGAACGCCTTCCGACATTTCCCTGAGAGTGATGGCAGCACTATTCACAGAAAACGCGATTATTTTATAGCTGGGTTCACCTTTTTCTGTGTGGGAGTGAGCTTGGTGATCGATGCCTACGCAAGCTTGGCCATCCAGAATGCATTGGGCGTCATCGCCTGGATTTTTTTGATTGCATTGCTGGTGGGGGAAAATCGAGAGATACGGGTGCAAGTGATGATCGCCGTTGCATTCGCCACAGCAGGTGAGCACTTCGCCTCGATTTATATGGGAGGGTATACCTACCGGCTGGAGAATGTACCGCTTTATGTGCCGCCAGGCCATGGGATGGTTTATTTGACCGCCGTGGCATTGGCCCGCTCAGGTTTCTTTCTCGAATATGCCAGGAAAATCGCGGCCTTCGTAGTGATCGTGGGTGGTCTCTGGTCAGCCTGGGGTATCAGCGGTATTCCTGAGCAGGGCGATCAGGTGGGTGCATTGCTGTATGTGGTATTTCTGATCTATCTTTTCAAGGGCCGATCGCCAATGGTGTATCTGGCTGCATTCTTTATCACTACTTGGCTGGAGTTGATCGGAACCGCAGCGGGAACCTGGCGATGGGCGACTATTGAACCGGTATTTGATTTATCCCAGGGCAATCCTCCCAGCGGCGTCGCTGCCTGGTACTGCTTGGTCGATGCGGTAGCAATCGGAGGCGCGCCCATTTTACTCAAAGGAAGCAGTAAAGTCAGTAATGGATTCAAATGGCTCAGATCCAATAGACCAAGCCTGAAAGCGATACTGAGCCGTAAATGAATCGATTAGGATTGGAGCCGATCGATTGCTTGGATGACAAGCGACCCCATTTTGGCTTGTAGTGACATCCAGATTTGGATCATAATTATCCCATTCTAGTTGGCAAGGGAATGCAAAGTGGAGTAAGCTATTTAGGATTGGATTTGCGATCAGGTGGTGTGGCTATAATCTGTTGCAAAGATTGATATTGGATCCAATGTTGAACGTTTGGGGCGAATAATCATTCCAACCAGTATAAATGATTCGAACGTATGCAAAATAAGGTTGTTATGCAGCCGATCATTTCGCCACTGAATAATATTCCTGCCGACCAAAGCCAGGCTGGTCCCGCCGCAGACAGTTTCAGATCCTGGTAGAAAAACAGGGAATCAAGTTGGTAAATCTCCCGCATGCTCATCAGCCTACAGGCAAACTAAATTTCCCAGATAGCCGGAAATTCAATACGTGTTCCACTCAATGCTGTGTGGCCATGTCTGTGTATTCCTCCTTCGTGCATCATCATCCCCGTTTTATCCTGAAGACCCCTCAAGGTATTCCATGTCGTATGTGCTTTCCTGGATGAACTCGTACGGAGAAGTGGCGAAGCATCATGCCCGGGCGATCGGAGACCAGGCGTGGCTGGAGAAAATGCTTCACCATGGATGCGTCTGCCCTACACAGGCGGTACTCCCGCACCCACACACCTGCTGTCACTTGAGTCATAAACTGCCGACCAATTTTTCTAACCGAACTGGGATGATGGGGCAGACAATTTGAACCTACTTCTAACCCTTATTTTTAAATAATCTATGAGCAGTTATGTAGCATTTGACCAATTAGGCTTGTCCAGCGAAATACTGCGGGCTGTTGCCGACGAGGGGTATGTGAACCCGACGCCTATTCAAGGACAGGTCATACCGTCCATTCTGGCTGGTCGTGACGTCATGGCCAGCGCGCAAACAGGTACAGGCAAAACTGCGGGCTTTACCTTACCGCTGTTGCACCGCCTTCAGCCCTACGCCAATGCCAGCACTTCTCCCGCTAAACATCCTGTGCGTGCCCTGATAATGGCGCCTACCCGGGAATTGGCCATGCAAATCGATGAAAGCGTTCAGAAGTACGGCAAATATCTTGCATTGAGGAGTGCGGTGGTTTTCGGTGGCATGAGTATGGACCCGCAAAAAGAAGCATTGCGAGGAGGAATTGAGATATTGGTTGCTACACCAGGCCGTCTTCTGGATTTTGTGGAACAGAAGATGATCAATTTCTGCAAGACGGAGATCCTGGTTCTGGATGAGGCCGACCGTATGCTGGATATGGGTTTCCTGCCGGATATCAGGCGCGTCATGGCGCTGCTGCCCGAGCAACGTCAGAGCCTGATGTTCTCGGCAACCTTTTCGAATGAGATTAAAAAACTGGCCGATAACTTATTGGAACGGCCCGTGCGCATCGAGGTGGCAAGACAGAATGCGGTCAATGAATCAATCTCGCATGTGGTGCACTTGGTGAAACCAGAAAACAAATTTGAATTATTGGTGCATTTGATCAAACAGCAGGATTTGAAACAAGCGCTTATTTTTGCCAAAACCAAGCATGGCGCTTCCCGGCTGGCACAAATGCTTTCCCGGCAAGGCATAGCTGCTTCCGCCATTCATGGCGACAAGAACCAGCAACAGCGTACGCAAGCGCTGAATGAGTTCAAGCAAGGTGAAGCGCAGGTGCTGGTTGCGACAGATGTCGCGGCACGGGGGCTGGATATCGAGAAATTATCGCATGTGATCAATTTTGAATTGCCGGGAACGCCCGAGGATTATGTTCACAGGATAGGACGTACTGGCCGGGCTGGTAGCAAGGGGAAAGCGATTTCCCTGGTGGGAGAATATGAAACCGATCTGCTGGCGAACATTGAAAAATTGCTGAAAACCAAGCTTGAGGTAGCGCCAGTGGATGGATTTCAACCCAAACCACCGGTTCAAACGCAACCTGCCAGCCCGAAAGGTAAACGGATGAGTAACGGTGCGCGGTCAGCCGACGTCGATAACGGCAGGGCAAAACAGCGGCCGGCCTACGCGCCCAAGCGCCCCGATCCACGCAGAAGGTCATCCTCCATACCGGATGATCCCATTTTTACCCAGCCTTATGTTCCCAAGAGCAGTCCAGTCCAGCCAGCAGTACCCAGACCTAGCGAAGCAAGAGGTTTCTTTCTTACCTATAAACAGGACAAGAAACCGATCCCTGCGTTATTTATCCCTCCGGTAAAAAACAAGACTGGGCAGGAAAGCTAAGCGAGTTTCTTCGACTCCATTCCTCAAGCAGGCGCCCGCCCTGTCGTAGAAAAAACGCGTGTGGCGTGCAATGCGACCGCTGGCGAATCATGCGCATTGCCTGGCCATACCTGGGTATGTCTACAGAGAGGGCGGCATCATGCCCCGATGAAATATCCATGCCACACCATAGGCAATGGGCGCAATGATTCCAAAAAGCGCAACCGCGTAGAGCAATGCCAGTTTACCCATTCCCTTAAGCTTACTGAAATCGGTAATGACACCAATGCTGACAAAAGTCAGCATGAACATCATATTGCGCATGGGACCTTCCACGGCAGCCGCAGTCTGATTCAGGGCCTCGGCAGTTTCTGTGCCGGTGGAGGCGAGCATGACATATGAAAACCAGACCAGCAAGTATCCCAAAACGAACTTGGGGAAACGGTGCCAGATTTCCATCGGCCCGATTCTGGATTGACCGGCCTTGCGCTCCACTTTGTACACCCATACCAATGCCAGCACGAAAGCCCAAACTCCAATAAACATATCGATCCAGATTTTGGTGGTCAGCGACGCCATTAAAATCCAGCCTTCCTTCCAGACCACCCCCAGGTTGGCCTCGGCATTTGCTCTCATCAATTCGTCCAGCATTGCGCCGGCTGCTGCATCGGCACCATCCGTTTTGACTGTCAACCCCAAAGCGGATCCGTTGACGATGGGCTGGTTGGGGGCAATTGCCGTATACAAACCCGGCAGGATGATAAGCTCGAACATGGCGAAAATGACAACCAGAATCGAAACTACGACCGGCAGCACGGGCCGTGCCCGGATGGCACCGGCTGTGGCAATCGCAGCCGATACCCCGCAGATGGAAATACCGGAAGAAAGTACGGCGGCGGCATCACGCGATAACCGGAATACCTTGCGGCCGAGCACGTAGACGATTGGCCAGAACAACATGTAAGCTACAAAAGTGGCGGCGACACCGGTCATGACCAGCTCGGTAATGAAACCGGTCGCCTCGATGGACATGATGCCGATCTTGATGCCCAGAAACACGATGGCGGTTTTGATGAACCACTCGGGCTTGGCCGCCTCCATCAGGAAATCAGCCGTGCCCTTGAAAAAATTTCCAATGATCAGACCCACTGAGAGGGCCAATAAATAAGAGAAACCGCCCCCGAGTGACAATCCCCAGGACAGGCCATATTTCTCGAATTCATTGAACGGGACCTTGAAATGCGCTTCCTGGCCAATTACCCAGATGACCCAGGTCAACACAAACAGTATGCTCCAGCCGGCAAAGAATCGTTTCAGATCAAGTTTCATTGCAGCCGCCGCAAGGCATGTCAGCGATGTGAAAACCAGATAAGTGGTGAGCCAGGACAGAAAAGGATGCCAATTTTCGTAACCGCTCGGTTTCAATGCGGCATCCAGGGAAAACGCTCCCCAAACCCATGTCCCAGGTTTGGCCATCCAGCCGGTCAGATCCAGCCCCCAGAGCGAACCGATGCTTGCCAGAAACATCATTGATCCCAGCCAGACTGCCCACCAGTCCTCCGTCCTGGTCATCCCGGAATACCATTTTCTGTTCATCTCGCTCATTTCAAACCTTTATTGCTTATTGCTTATTGTGTTTTTAAGGAGGCCGATTTCAGATTCAGCCGGATATGGCGGTTGAAATAATGATAGGCATATTGCCGTATCCAGGTTGGAATGCAGTTGTGATCAAATGCCATAAAAATTGTCACATGACTATTTTCAGGAAATAATTGCCGGTCCAATAGACACCGGGTCAAGTCCTGATCCAATTCGGCCAGCGACTGTCCGCATGCCTCAAAATCTGGATGGTACGCAATCCACTTGTCGCCATCATGCGCAAGCCTGACTTCCAGATCAAATTTCATGCTGTCATGCTGCGGGCAGCAAGAACCAGTCCACCAAAATACCCAGCACAATCAACGCGGCGGTGCCTATGCCTATGCTCCACAGACACAGGCTGGTTTCCCAGCTTTCCCAGGGTTCTGGTTCACCTAGCACCGATTGGTTGGCCAGTGGCTGTTCGCTATTCTGAATGGTTGGCTTGTCGGGCGTTTGCGAAAGATTACTTGTTGTCATCATGTGCTCCAGTGAGAAAATCTATGTGCTTGCATAGGGTCAAGCCAGCCCGAAGGGTTGTTGCGTATTCGGGCATCTGCGGCGTTGCGAGGCTTGCGAGTGGAACGATCATTCGGCTTCGCCTCGCGCCTTGCATCTTTCCCGAATACGTAACAACGTATGCCCAAGTTATTCATTAACGAGCCCTAAGGTTGAACCTGTATCCATATGATAGAAATATTCTAACTTGTGTTGAAGTCTCATGCGCAGCGTTTAGTGAGTGGCCGCAGGGTAGGGAATAAAGCGTGCTTTGCAACGCTGACTAAACCTTATCATAGATAGCTGTTTGATTAGAAATGATAATTATTTCTAAACAGTTCCATTTCTGTTATAAAAGTGTCACATAGTAGGGCTAGGATAGAGCTATTCTCAATGTATATGCCAGTTTGCTGCATGAATTAAAGGTGTTGCGGCAAGAATTGCTACAAGCAGAGCAGGATTCCACCCTGCTGCTGGAGAAAATCGCTGCTTGTCACAGCTCCAGTGCAGTTAATTTGATTCACTATCTTGCATTGCGTCGTCATGACATGCGGCCATTGCAATTCAAACTCGCCGCCATCGGTTTGTCTTCTTTGGGGCGGGCGGAGTCACATGTGCTGAGCACTCTCGACGCAGTGAGTATGCTGCTGTGTGATGCATTGGGGGCGGCTGCATCAGAGGCCCTGCCGGAATTTGAGACAGTGCCTCTGAACGGAGCTGCCATATTGGTAGAGAATACCAGCCAACTGCTTGGTCAGCCGCCGGTTAATAGATGGGTGCGGATCATGGCCACATTGTCAACGGAAGCCGCCGGCAATTATCAGTTGGTCAAGGAGATGCTGCGCAAAGGGGTGGATTGCGTGCGAACCAATTGTGCGCATGATGGTCCCGATATCTGGTCGCGTATGATGCATTCAATTCGTTTGGCCTCGCAGGAAATGGGGCGGGAATGTCATATTCTCATGGATCTCGCTGGGCCCAAATTGCGGACTGGACTGTTAGCCCCAAGTAGTAATGTCCGGTTTCTCCCAAATAGAAATGTCCGCTGGTGGTTAAACTCACCGCTGTTAAAAACAGAGGCGCCTTAAGCGTGGTGATCAATTAGCGTTGAAGCGTCAACCTTCTTCAGGGCATGCAGCCCGGTATGAGGTGACAGGGAGTCTGTTGCAGCCGGCAACAATCGCTTGTTCATTGCCAGAAGTTTTTGAGTGCACGCAGGTTGGTGAGCGCATTGCAATCGATGATGGCCGAATGGGTGGGATCATAAAGGGTGTCAGAAGCTGTTTGGAAATGTTAATTCCAGGTCAGTTTGCTCAACGCCTTGGCAACTGTAGCGATAGGGTTGCCGAAAAGCATCTGGATGGCCACAGCCTGTTGGGCTTCGCCATGACGGTGGTTGTAGTTGTCGATAAGTCATACTACGGGATTCGGGATGATCACTCAAATTCAGCATTTCCAAACAGTTTCTCAGCCCGGATCAAATTATGGTTGAAATCGTCCAGGCACAAGACAGTGGCGAAAAGCTGGTGGCAGATCAAGGGATCAACCTGCCAGACACCCGATTCAACACAACGGGTCTGACCAGCGATGATATCGAATCCTTGAATTTCGTCGTGCATCATGCGGATATCGTTGGCCTTTCTTTGTGCGCGGACTTTCGGATGTTGAGCTGTTGCAGCACCATCTCGAGAGACTGGGCGCTGCAAGCGTGGGGATTATCGTTAAGATCGAGACGCGTCAGGCGTTTGAGCGCTTGCCTGAAATTTTGTTCGCGCTGTTGCGCTGACCGGTTGTCGGTTTGATGATAGCGCGCGGAGACTTGGCCATTGAATGCGGTTACGAGCGTCTGGCAGAACTACAGGAAGAAATTCTTTGGCTGGCCGAGGCTGCGCATATTCCAGTAATCTGGGCAACCCAAGTGCTTGAGAATATGACCAAGACGGGTAAACCCACGTGTGCAGAAATTACGGATGCAGCGATGGGAGAAAGAGCGGAGTGTGTGATGCTGAATAAAGGCGAACATATTATCAAGGCAATCGAAATGTTGGACAATGTTCTCCAACATATGCAGGCCCATCAACATAAAAAAAGCGCCCTGTTGCGCTGGTAGCGTAACGCCATTGATAAATCACCTCTGAAAACGGTTTCCAGTATCAGTGAGGTGCGCACAATGTGCGACTATAGGCATTTAGCGGCAGTAACCAATATGCGCGGGGTGCGTTGATGCCTCATAAAATCGATGAGAAATTATTCTGAGCCTCAACATAGATGCCGGATGAGTGGCATGACCTGCCAATTTTTATTGGCGCCCTGGAGACGAATCGAACGTCCGACCTACCCCTTAGGAGGGGGTTGCTCTATCCCCTGAGCTACCAGGGCGGAGGAGGCATTGTACGCTAAAACATGCTAATTGATAAAACCGGGTATGCCGCACCAGTGTTATCGCGTTAAATATGATGCGCTTATTATGAACGCCAAAACTGGTCTGAATGGTGCGTTACCAGAATTGCCACCAGGATTTTTTTCCCAGTGGATTGGAGTCGGAGAGATAAGTGCTTTCCGGGAAATTTTTTCTCATGACTTTTTCCACACCATCTCGCAGATCGGTCAAGCCCATCGCTTCATAGGCGCTGGCCATGATATACAGCGCTTCTTCTGTGGCCAGGGTTTGCGGATATTCTTCAAGCACAAATTGAGCGCGCCTGACTGCCGCGACATAGGCCTTGCGTTTCATGTAGTACCGTGCGACGTAAATTTCGCCTCTGGCCAGGACATTGACCAGAAATGCCATGCGCTGCAAAGCGTCGGATGCGTATTTGCTTTCCGGGTAGCGTGTCACCAACAGCTTGAAGTTTTCAAACGATTCACGGGAGGCTTTTGCATCCCGCTCGCTCATGTCCTGCTTAATGATTGCGGAGATGATATAACCCATTATACCCTGATCGTCGTTAAAATTTGCCAACCCTTTGATATAATAGGCATAGTCGATGTTCTGGTGGTGCGGATAAAGCTGGATGAACCGGTCGGCTGCAGCGATGGCGGAAGCCTGATCTTGATCCTTATAATAGGCATAGGCAATTTCAAGCTGAGCCTGCTGGGCATAGCGTCCATAGGGATAACGTGCTTCCAGCGCCTCAAACAACTTGATTGCCGTGGCATAATTTCCATTGCTGAGCTCATTTTTGGCTTCAGCATAATATTTGTTTGCGGACCATTGGCTGTTGTCGGTCGGTTTTTCCGACAACATGTTGCATGCCGTCAACAGCACCATCAACCACCCTACTAAGAATTGTCGCTTCATAATGAATTACATCAATAACGGGCAAGATATTCAAAATTATAACGTAAAGCCTGATTTATCCGTAGCAATTGATCAGCCTGAGAATGTAATAGAGCTGGAAATGCCCCAAGAAGTTGCAGGGTTGCGTCTGGATCAGGCATTGGCGCGTTTGTTGCCGCAATGGTCGCGCAGCCGCCTGCAAAGTTGGATCGAGCAGAATCTGGTCAGTGTGGATGGCTCGGGGGCAACCTCCAGGCAGAAAATATGGGGGGGTGAGAAAATCAGCGTGACCCCTGGCCGGATAGAGGCGGATAGCGCCCATCAGGCGGAAGCGATTCCACTCAATATCGTTGATGAAGACGAGCATCTGATCGTTATCGACAAACCGGCCGGTATGGTGGTGCATCCGGGTAATGGGAATTGGCAGGGGACGTTGCTGAATGCGCTGCTGAATCATGCCCCACAGCTCGATCAGTTGCCGCGTGCCGGGATAGTGCATCGCCTGGATAAGGAGACAACTGGTTTGCTGGTGGTGGCCAAAACGGTTGAGGCACAATTCAATCTGGTCCAGCAGTTACAGGCGCGGACCGTCCGGCGGGATTACCTGGCGCTTGCACTGGGCGATGTCCGAAAAGACGGCTTGGTCGATGCGCCGATAGGCCGGCATCCCGTGCTGCGTACACGGATGGCCGTCACCGAAGCGGGCAAGCCGGCCCGTACGCATTATCGGGTGCTGGAAAAACTGGCCGCTTGCACATTGCTGCGCTGCAGCCTGGAAACTGGGCGCACACATCAAATTCGTGTCCATTTGCGCGCAATCGGCCATCCTCTGGTAGGTGACCCGGTTTATGGCAGCAAGGCAGTGGATGCCTCCACCCTGGCCGTGGCGCATGTCTTGTTGCAGTTTCCCAGGCAAGCACTGCATGCCCAAAGGCTGACCTTGATGCATCCTGGCAGTGGGCAGTCCGTCAGTTGGGAATCGCCCTTGCCAAGCGATATGGCAGAATTGTTGCAGGCAATCAGGGGCGCTTCCACGGCCGGCCTGGCCTCCGTCTGACCCGCGCGGGAAGGATGGCCGCCTGTTCAGCCATCTGTAGCTCAGATAACGTATGGAGAATATATGGAACACCCAGGCGGGGTTCCTGGCGGGTGGTGGATTGCAGGGTCAGCAGTGAAGCATTTTGCATCATGACGGCCATGTATTCAACTGCTAGGAGGCTGCCCACCCGGCCAGGGGAACCCGTCTGTCAAGCGCCTGGGAGGATGGCCTAGCCTTCCATTTTGGCAGCGAATGCCGTGGTGTTTATTTGACTTTTGAGTGCCTGCACCTCGGTTTGGGCCTCAATTGCCAGTTTTTCGGCTCTGCGTTCTTCTTCAGGCCCGGCAAGATGGGTGAATTCATGGCTGTCTTCGTAAGCCTGTTTGGTCGTGCCAGTCAGTCTGATCACTGCGCCAGCGATCATGCCGCCAGTCAGCGCGAGTGCGAGCGTGATGCCTATGCCCGTCAGCTGCGAGACTGCGATGCCTGGAACAATCAGAATTGCGCTCAAGCCGCCCAGCAGGCCCGGTAAGCCATGCAGGTTGTGCACGCCACAGGTATCGACAGTTTTGGCTCTGGATTCCAGCATGGGCGTGACAAATACATAGCCCAAGACAGAAAGGGCGCCTGCCAGCAGGCCAATGGAGAACGCGCCAGTTGGCCCTACCACATTGCAGGTGGATCCAATCGCCACACCGCCGGCCAGTGCTGCATTGGCCATGTCCACCATGGATGTTTTGCCTTTGTGGAGCAGCGTGCTCAGGAAAAAGGTGGCAAGCGTGGCGCCGCATAGGGCGAGCAGGGTGTTGGTCACGGTTTGGGGCATTTCCTCGAAGGGCACGATCGCGGTTGCGAAGCTCGGCCAGAACAGCCACAGAACCATCGATCCAAGCATCGACAGGCGGTCCGAGGTGGCATCCGATTCAATCGGCTGCGCGCGCTGCGCAGCTGTGGTCAGGACGATGGAGGCGCCCAGACCGAAATAAGCGCCGAAGGCATGGATGATGATCGAGCCGGCGGAATCCTGAAATCCTTCGGTCAGTCCGGAGGCATTGTCCAGTACCAGCCATTCATTTAATAGATAGATGGGTACAATGAGCAGTGCCAGCAATGAATATTGAAACACCCGCAGTCGCCCGAGTACGGCTCCCATGGCAATCAATCCTGCTGCGACCGCAAATTCTGCATAAAGCACAGCGTCAATGGAATGCGGCGACAGCTCGTGGCCAAAAATTCCGTTCGCGCGCAAGAGAATGTACAGCGGCAGCCCGGTTGCGACCACCAGATAGGTGCCGGTTGTCGCGCCGAAACCGTATCTTCGTACAAAGACCATCAAAAAACCGAACCCTACCAGCAACATGGCCAGAATGTGGATTGAGTAGTTGTATTGTGCGACCAGCCGCGCTTCGTTGATGCCCGTGTCCGGAGCACTTGCGCTTGCCCAGCCGCTGAAACATAACAGAAATAATACAATGGAACACAATGTGGCTAACCATAGGTTTCTTCTCATTTATTTGCTCCCCATATCCATAGATTTAAGTTATTCGGGTAATTCCCGAGCACATGCCTGTCGGATAATGGCCGGTATGCTACGGTGGTAGATAACCAACCGGTCTTGATCAGTTTTTACCTAATGAGGATATGTGTTCGCAATCGGTGAGCGAAGACCTGATTCTAGTTTATTTTTATTCTGTAAAGATATTACCTGGGTCCGACCAAGCGTTGGAACCTGTGAATCAAAAGCGGCCGGTCCTGCTGGCGACTTCCGGCAATATTCAAATACCACTTGATGTTTTATTCAGCGGGTACTTGAAAGATTCATCCCTGCTTGCAGGTTTTGCGTCGTGTTTGTTCCACAGCCCACGGAAGTTTGAACCTTAAAAGCCATGAACACAATAGGGTTAAGAAATTTTTTTGGGTTTTTGTTCGGTCCGGTGCGCGCGTGCCAGAGGTCATCCAAAAATCCATGGCGCGATCCAGTAGGTCATGCCGGTAATGACAAGTATGCCGATCAGATTCAGCTTCAGGCCTGCCCTGGCCATCTGGGGGATCGTTACGTTGCCGGTGGAATAGACCACAGCATTGGGTGCGGTTGCGACCGGCAGCATGAAGGCGCAGCTGGCGGCAAGCGCAGCAGGCGCGAATAACAGCATGGGCGTGAGATCGCCGGCAAGCGACAGTGCAGCCAATACGGGCAGCAGGGTTGCAGTGGTGGCAGTATTGCTGGTGAGCTCTGTCATGAAAATGACCAAAGCAACCAGGCCGGCAATCATGAGCACGGGTTGAAGGGTGGTGGCTATGGCCAAGTGCTCCCCCAGCCATAAGGCCAGTCCCGTTTTCTCGATGCCCCGGGCAAGGCTGAGTCCGGCCCCAAACAACAACAGCACACCCCACGGAATGTTGCGTGTGCGCTCCCAGTCCAGTAGGGCGGCCCATTTTTCCGCAGCGCCGCCCGCAGGGATGATGAACATCAAGACGGCTCCGCCAACCGCGATCAGCGTGTCATCGAGCCAGGAGAGCATGGGGAAGTATTGCTGAACCGGTACGCGTACGATCCAGGCTGTCGCTACCAGCAGAAACACAAACGCTAATCTTTTCTCTGGAACCGATAGCTTTCCAAGTTTTTTCAGGTCGCCCACAATGGAGCCCTGGGACAGACGCACCTTGCTGATATCGAAGGGCATGGCCCATTTAAGCAATACCCACCATGCCAGACACAGCATGACCCCTGCGACGGGTAGCCCTAACAGCATCCAGTCGAGAAAGCTGATTTCGAACCCGTAGGTTTGCTGCATGAAAGCGACCAGCAATAAATTGGGCGGAGTGCCAATGATCGTGGCGAGGCCGCCGATACTGGCGGAGTAGGCAATGCCGAGCATGAGACACAAAGTGAATCGTTGGTGTGCACTGGTTTTGGCGAGGTCGGTTGTCAGGGACAGTGCGATGGGGGTCATCATGAGTGCGCTGGCGGTATTGCTGATCCACATGGAAAGCAACGCGGTGATGCCCATGAACCCGGCCAGGACGATGGCAGGGTTGTTGCCGGTCCGGGCAAGTAAATGAAGCGCCAGCCTTCGATGCAAATTCCATTTTTCCAGCCCCATGGCAATCAGAAAGCCGCCCAGCAATAAAAAGATGGTGGGAGCGGCGTAGGATGCTGTGCTTTCGGCCGTCGACATGACCCCGAGCGCTGGAAATAGCAGAATGGGCAACAGTGATGTGACCGGAATCGGCAAGACCTCGGTTGACCACCAGACCGCTAGCAGTAGGGCGATGCCGGCTGTATACCAGGCTGACACACTCATGCCTTCGGGAGCAGGGAACAGGATGGTCATTGCAAGCAGAGCAGGACCTGTCAACCATCCGGCGATTCTTAATCGGATGATAGGTGGCTTTTTCGAGGCTGTTTTCATGAATATAACCGGTTGTTTCTTGTGTGCGGATATTCTGGTGCAGTCACCATGACCGTGCAGGGCGTTGTGCGTGCCGGAGGAAATGGAAATAGCAGGGTTTGCGGCCTGGATGCGTGCGCTTGGTATATTGCAGACAATGGCTGATAAATTCGGATCATTGCGCGTGAATAGGACAGCCAGCCGCTGTTTTTGGCTGTAAGATATGGCTTGCAGGAGAATCTTGTGCTGAACAAAATCTTGTGAACGGATATAATTATTTTTAAATGTCTATATGCGCATTCTAGCCTGCTTGATAAAATCTACGCAAAGTAGCTGTCATTCTGCCGTTATTTACGACTGGTAGTGCCTTTCCTTACCAAACCCTGTATTTCCCGAATCCGTAATTCCCTGAACAAATGATACCTGTCTGGAGAAAAAAACTGTGGTAGCCGATGCCTTAAAAATGATTCAAGATCATGAAGTCAAATTTGTTGATCTGCGCTTTACCGATACTGTTGGCAAGGAACACCATGTCACGGTGCCTGCCCATACTTTCACGGCTGACAAATTCGAGGATGGCCACCCCTTTGATGGATCCTCAATTGCAGGCTGGAAAAATATACATGCCTCGGACATGTTGCTGATGCCTGATCCGGACACTGCAGTGCTGGATCCGTTCATGGAGGAAACCACGCTGCTGTTGACTTGCGATGTCGTGGATCCCTCCGATGGGCAAGGGTATAACCGGGATCCCCGTTCCTTGGCAAAACGGGGCGAAACATACCTGAAATCAACCGGAATTGGCGACACGGCTTATTTTGGCCCGGAGCTTGAATTTTTTATCTTTGATTCGGTACGCTGGCATGCCGATATGGCGGGTTGCTTCGTCAAGATCGAGTCGGAAGAAGCTGCGTGGAGCTCCAAAAAGCGCTATGAAGGTGGTAACGTCGGTCATCGACCCGCGGTCAAAGGTGGTTATTTCCCCGTGCCACCGGTCGATTCCCTGCATGATATTCGCTCGGCCATGTGCATGATTCTGGAGGAACTGGGTATTCCAGTCGAAGTGCATCATCATGAGGTGGCCAACGCCGGACAATGCGAGATTGGCACCCGTTTCAACAGTCTCGTGAAGCGTGCCGACTGGAATCAGGTAATGAAGTATGTCATTCATAATGTCGCGTTGTCCTACGGCAAGACGGCCACCTTCATGCCCAAACCAATAGTCGGCGATAATGGATCAGGCATGCATGTGCACCAATCGATCTGGAAGGACGGCAAGAATCTTTTTGCCGGGAATGGTTATGCGGGGATGTCGGAAATGGCATTGCACTATATCGGGGGGGTTATCAAGCACGCGAAGGCACTGAATGCCTTTGCCAATCCGGGAACCAATTCATATAAAAGACTGGTGTCTGGTTTCGAAGCGCCGATCAATATTGCCTATTCGGCGAGCAACCGCTCGGCTGCAGTGCGCATTCCCTATGCGAGCAGCCCTAATCATCGCCGGATCGAGATCCGTTTTCCAGATCCGACAGCCAATCCCTACCTCACGTTTACCGCCTTGCTGATGGCTGGATTGGACGGGGTGCAGAACAAGATTCATCCGGGCGAACCGATGGACAAAAATCTCTACGATTTGCCACCGGAGGAAGCTTCCAGGGTGCCAAACACCTGCGCTTCACTGGAAGAAGCATTGGAGCACTTGGATCAGGATCGTGAATTCCTGACGCGCGGCGGAGTGTTTTCCAACGATATGATCGATGGCTTTATTGCGCTGAAGACGGATGAAGTGGCTATGTTGCGGACGACCACACATCCGGTCGAGTTTGCGCTTTATTACAGTCTGTAAAAAATGGTATTGCCGCTGCTTTAAGGGTCTCCAAGCTGTGTGGTGGCCTTGCCATGGGGACTTGAAGACCGTGCACTTGAGCCTGCTCGGCTGCGATTCCAAGACCAAGGCAATGTCTTGAAGCTGCTGTCAGGGGGAGGAGCCGTTTCATGAAGCCAGTACAATCAATCGTGACGCTAATGGGTTTCGCAATAGCCAGCACCCCCGCAGTGGGTTGCGCATCGGGTATCTATAAGCTGGTGGATGAGCGGGGGCATGTGACCTATACCAATATACTTGTCCTGGGTGCGGCAGAATCTCGACGGGATAGGGAGAAGCCAGCAGCCAACTCGCTGCAAGCCGCACAATCGGCTGCCGTCGTCCCTCGGCCTGGCGATCATACAGGCGGCCATTCACCAGCGCAGTGGCCGCGGGATGCGCATCACTACCAGATGCTCAAACTGGAGCTGGCAGCTGAGACCCGCTTGTTGGAGAATGTGTTGCAGACACTTGGCAAGATGCACCACAATCCGCAGCCGCAGGTGCAAGGGGATGTGCAGTCAGGCAACGACGAGCTGCTTTCGCTTCGTACCCGAGCAGTTTTGCATAGACGCAATATCCGGGCACTGATCACCGAGCTGAACGCATTGAAGAATGAGTGAGCCGTTTTGATGGCTGGGGTAATTGGTGATTGTCACTGAGCATGTACACCATGCATCGTGCAATTTTCTTCAAGCCGCTAAATTATTCCCGGGTTGCTGGGGGCAGCTAGACATCCAGCGGAAAACTGTACAGGTGCATGATTTTCTTTGTTCCGCTGAGCGGGTGTCGCAGTATGGGTTAATTTATTCGAATAGAACTGCGTTTGATCCTTGACAAAAATGCCCGAATGTAACATCATGCACAGCTTTCTGGCATCAGCAAAGAAAACGCAGAGATAGATTGACTGGCCAGATGGATTGAAGTTGAGTCAGCGTTTTTTAGGAGTCACGAGAGGAAGTCGATGGACGATTCTCGTTGCAGTAACTGCGCCCGTAGCTCAGTTGGATAGAGTACTTGGCTACGAACCAAGGGGTCGTGGGTTCGAATCCTGCCGGGCGCGCCATCCAGGCTGTTTCATTTGTACAGCTTTGGTAATAATCAGTATGTATCCCGAGGCCAAGTAGCTCAGTTGGTAGAGCAGAGGACTGAAAATCCTTGTGTCGGTGGTTCGATTCCGCCCTTGGCCACCAATAATCGTTGCATAAGCGATCTTGCCTGTTATTCGGCAGAATTTTATTGTTCCCAGGTTCTTGTCGTTGAAATCCTGCCCGCCTCGCATTGTTTGATGTTTCTCTGATCTGTTTCAGTTTTGTTGACGCATCCTGAAATCGGCGAGGAATTGTCCCGAGCGGCATACTATGAACGATTGGGCTGCTCTAAGGTCTTTTCTGTCATGTACTTTTTCCAGTTGATTTGAATTGTCATGACGCATCACTTTCATCGCCCCCGTACTTTGATTTTGCCTCCTGTACCCTATGCTGCTGCCGTCCTGAGTGGCTGGTGGCTCGATCGCAATTCGCATCCGTTATCCTGGGAATGGGGAGGTCTGGCGCCGTTGTTGGGTTGGCTGGTGGCGGGCTTGGGGGCAGTATTGCTCGCGTGGACGCTCGTTACCTGCTGGTTGCACCATACTACCGTCAATCCCTATAAGGCCGCCACCAGTCTTTGCACCACTGGGCCATTTCGCTACAGTCGCAATCCGATTTACCTGGGTGACTGGTTCATCCTGGTCGGCGCATCGATGATATTGGCTACCTGGTGGCCATTGTTATTCGCACCCCTGGTCTGGCTGCTGCTGCATTATGGCGTCATCCGCCATGAAGAGGCGCATCTTACGGCAAGATTTGGCGATTCTTATCTTGCCTATCAAGCTAGAGTCAGGCGTTGGTTCTGAATTAACGGGGTGGCGCTGCTCCCAAGCATCTTGCCGGATTTAAACTGGTTTTGGAGTGGACTGTCGCGTCCTTTGCCGAAGTATATGTGCTAGCATGCAGGCGGATCGAGTATTCAGTGATCCGATGGGCGCAACCGGCGTTACCGCGAGGATTGCTATTCAGAAGTTATGGATAACTGGACCCTTTTATTACTCATTACCTTTGGCGGTAGCGCGATCGGCGGCTTGTGCCGCTACCTGCTGGGCGGGTTCATTGCTCGGCGGTTAGGTGAGCGATTTCCGGTCGGAACGATGGTGGTGAACGTTACGGGCGCTTTGTTGATTGGCCTCGTGTGGCGCTTTCCATCGGAAGGCATGTCGCTTGCCGGGCATGACATGCTGCGCGATTTCCTGATGCTCGGGGTACTGGGCGGCTATACGACGGTTTCTTCGTTTACGCTCAATACCTTTAATTTGCTGCAGGAGGGCGAGTGGCGTGAGGCTGGCATGAATCTGTTCGGCACTTATTTTTTATGCTTGGGAGCAGTTTTTGCCGGTGCAGCGCTGGGGAGCAGCGTCTGGTGAAACAATCCATGCTGAATCAACTGGGTGAGCCATGAAAGAGAACGGACCGGGGAAACTGCTGCGAATTTTTATTGGTGAAAGCGACCGATGGGGTCATGGGCCGCTTTATGAGGCCATCGTGCTCAAAGCACGGGAGAAGGGACTGGCCGGTGCCACGGTATTGCGGGGGGCAATGGGATTCGGTGCCAGCAGCTGTTTGCATACAGCGAAGATATTGCGATTGTCTGAAGATCTGCCATTGATTATCGAAATTGTCGATACCGATGAGAAGATTCAGTCCTTTTTGCCGGAGCTGGATGGAATGGTGCTGGATGGCCTGATTACGCTGGAGTCGGTCGAAATCATTCGGTATCGGGCCAGTTCGGAGAAGCCGCGCGATTGATTGATGCAGGTTGAGTGATCGTGAAAATTGCTTTGTCAGTCGCGCTGGGTGCTGGAGTGGGCGGGGTGTTTCGGGTCGCCGTGACCAATGGTGTGCAGCAATGGTATGGTCCGGATTTTCCGCTGGGTGTGCTGCTGGTGAATCTCATCGGATCGTTTCTGATCGGTTTCCTGGCCACCATTACGGCCCCGGAAGGCCGTTTTTATCTGAGCCCGGCTTTGCGGCAGTTTGCCATGGCGGGTTTTTGTGGCGGGTTTACCACCTTTTCTTTTTTCAGCTTGCAAACCTTGCAGCTGATTGAGAGCGGTCAAGCCGGCGTGGCGGCGCTGTATTCGGCGCTTACGCTGATGCTGAGCATGCTTGCTGTCTGGTTGGGGCATGGCTTGGGCATGCGGTTGAGCCGTGGCTGAATTAGCATAAACTGCTCTGGCTGCGCTGGCGACGATATATGCCCCCTATCCAATTTCTAACGAGTAAGGTTAGGTCGTCGTGCTAGCCACGACCTGAACCGTTTGTTAGCCAGCAGGGAACGCATGACAGGGTTGTGTCAACAGCTGCTGCTACTTCATCAAGTGCTGTGCCGGTTGGGAGTGAACCGATCAGCCAGTTTGCAAACATGAAGTAAATGATCAAGCCTGTGATGTCGGCGATGGAAGTGATCAGTGGACTGCTGGCCACTGCCGGGTCGATATGCAGTTTGCTGAGGATGAAAGGCAGCGACGCCCCAACAAGATTGGTGGTGATGACGATGCAGACCATTGACAGGCCAACGATCAGACCAAGTTCCCAGCCGCCACGGATCAGACCGAGCATGCCGCCGGCCACGCCCATGGCGACACCAAGCGTGATGCCGACTGATAGTTCCTTGCCGACCGTGCGCAACCATTGCTTGAGCTCGAGATCGCCGGTAGCAATGGCGCGAACCATAATGGTCGCCGATTGTGAACCGGTGTTGCCGCCTGTGTCGATCAGTAATGGAATGAAGAAAGCCAAAGCGATCATCGATTGGAGTGTCTCCTCGAAAAATTCGATTACACTCGATGAGCCAAGGTTGATCAATACCAGTACCAGTAACCATGGGATGCGCTTGCGAAACAACGCACTTGCCGAGGTTTCGCCATAACTCATTTCCAGGGGAGCTACGGCGGCACCCTTATGGATATCCTCGGTGGTTTCTTCTTCCGCCACGTCGGCAACATCGTCGAACGTCACGATGCCGACCAGTACATGATCGCGATCCAGTACGGGCAGGACGGCTATATCGTAGCGTTCCATCATGCGGACCGCTGCTTCACGGTCATCGTGGGCATCGAGCCAGGCTGCGCTGGTATCCATGAGAGATTCGATTTGGGTGGTCAGATCGGCCAACAACAGTTCACGGATACGGATGTCGTCGAGCAGCCGGCCATGTTTGTCGACGACATACAGGATATCCACGGTTTCGGCGTCCCTGCCATACTGGCGGATATGCCCCAATCCTTGCTGGACAGTCCAGTCCGGTTTGAGCGTGAGAAACTCAGGCGTCATCAGGCGGCCCACGCTGTCGGCCGGATAACCGAGAATCGCTCGAGTGCTGCGGCGTTCCTCGGGGCGCATCATGGCCAGTAGCTGCGTGACAAGCTGGCCGGGCATTTCGTCGAACAGCTCGGCGCGATCGTCCGGATCCATTTCGTTGAACAGCTGGGCAAGTTGTTCGTTGCTCAGTTCATCCAGGAGCTGTTGCTGGATCTGTGCGGGCAGCTCGGTGAAGGCATCTGCTGCCATCTCGCGTGCAAGCAAGCGAAAGGCCATGGCCCGGTGCTGTGGTGCGAGCGCGACGAGTAAATCGACGATTTCGGGCATGGCCAATTCGGCCAGGGCGGCGCGTGCTTCATGCGTACGCCGCTGTTCGAGTATTTGACTGATTTTGGGTGCCAGCAACAAGCTGGGATCAGGACGTTCGCTGTAGGGTTGCATCGGTGAACTGCCTTTGGGGTGGATTGCAGAAGTTGATTGAACGTGCAAAGACCGGTGACGGTTGACGACCGGAATGCTTTATCAGTTCATTCTACATGGTTTCAGTTTCCTCGCGCATGTGGGCTCGGCGTTTCCTTCGAGCATGCACAGATTCGGGATGAGTCTTTGCATGACGGTGCGCAGGGTTATAATTGTCATGTCTGTTCGCGTTCATGAGGCTTTAATTTTTTCAGGGGAATGATTATGCATAATGCTTTGCTTGTTTTGATGCTGCTTGTGACGCTGGCGCTGGGTGGCTGTGGTTACAATACATTACAGTCCACCGACGAGCAGATCACAGCCAGTTGGGCAGAGGTGCTGAATCAATATCAGCGCCGTGCCGACTTGATTCCCAATCTGGTGAATGTTGTCAAAGGATTTGCTGCGCAAGAGAAAGAAGTCTTGCTGGGTGTGACAAATGCCCGTTCAAAGGTCGGCAATATCCAGGCGACGCCTGAGCTTATCAACGACCCGGAAGCCTTTGCCAGATTCCAGAGCGTGCAGGGTGAATTGTCGAGTGCCCTGGCGCGTTTGCTGGTGGTGGCGGAGAATTATCCCCAGCTCAAATCGGATGCCAATTTCCGTGATTTGCAGGCACAGCTCGAAGGAACCGAGAACCGTATCACCGTCGCGCGCAATCGCTATATCAAGGCTGTACAGGAGTACAACGTTACCGTACGTTCCTTTCCGAGCAACCTCACAGCCAGGATGTTTGGTTTTCAACTCAAACCGAGTTTCACGGTCGAGAACGAAAAAGAACTCTCGATTCCACCCAAGGTTGAATTTAATTAGGAGGCTGTCCGAGAATGGCGATCGTAGCGAGGGCGAAGCTGGCTGAGCGGGATTTTTCGATCATTTGAGGCGAATAGTGGTTCTATTCAACGAAAAGGATCGAAAAATCCAGCCCGGCAGGTTCGTCCGCAGTAGATCAGTCTATTCTCGGACAGCCTCCTAGCCTGCTTTCAGGACAGAGTCAGGAAAAGGCTACTACTAAATTCTTCCGGAATATAGATTGGATTGTTGCATGCATTGCGTGAAAATCATACCTAATCGTCATCAACTGCTGTTGCTTGTTGGGTTGTTATGCCTGGCAACATTGTGCGCTGCAGAAGTGACCGTTCCCGCTCTCAAATCACGAGTGACAGACTTGACGGCGACACTTGCCAGTCAAGAAACCAAGCGGCTGGAAAAGTTGCTGGCGAAATTCGAGGCGGAGAAAGGCAGCCAGCTGGCGGTGCTGATTATTCCGACAACCCAGCCGGAAACCATCGAGCAATATGCGATACGCGTTGCCGAGAACTGGCGGCTTGGTCGCAAAGGCGTAGACGATGGCATTTTGCTGTTGATCGCAAAGCAGGACAGATCGCTGCGTATCGAGGTTGGGTATGGTTTGGAGGGTGCGCTGCCTGATGCAATAGCTCGCCGCATTATTGATGAAATTATCGTGCCCGAATTTCGATCTGGAAAATATGCAAAAGGAATAGAGGCAGGCATTCAAGGCATCATCAATGTGATCGAAGGAGAGCCCTTGCCAGCACCGGTATCCAAACGCGGGGCCGATGTTTCCGGGGAGATGAACCTGGCTCCGGATAGTCTGTTGCCAATCCTGGTTATATTTCTGGTGCTTGGCAGGATATTGCAGGCCAGTCTGGGCAGACTTCCTGGTGCCACGGTCACTGGTGGCATGGCGGGGGTGATTGTTTGGTTGATATTCACTTCTCTGGCGATGGCCATTCTGCTCGCGGTTGCGGTTTTTGTTTTCAGCCTGACTGGTAGCCTCAATCGAGGCATTTATCGGGGCGCGCATGGGCGCTGGACAGGCGGTAGCCGGGGTGGTTTTGGTGGAGGTTTCGGCGGGGGTGGTGGAGGATTCGGAGGCGGTGGCGCCTCGGGGAGATGGTAGATGAATATCATGCGCATGGTGCGGCATCTTGTGACCGGCCAATTGGCGGTCAGGAGAATGTTTCCGCAGGCATCCCTGGATGTTATCGAACAAAGCATCAGCCAGGCAGAAACCGGGCATAGTGGTGAGATTGTGTTTGCAGTAGAAGCAGCGTTGAATTTTACGCCTCTGCTCAAAGGGCAAACCGCCCGGGAACGCGCGCTGGAGTTGTTTTCTTTGCTGGGAGTGTGGGATACGCCCCACAATAATGGGGTATTGATTTATTTGCTGGTGGCTGATCACGATATTGAGATTGTGGCGGACCGCGGCATTCATGCGGTGATTGGCGAGCAGGGCTGGGAAACCCTCTGCCATGAAGTCGAGGCATTTTTCCGGCAAAAGCAATTTGAAGCGGGAGTGGTCATGGGCATCGACAGGGTTGGCCAGGTATTGCGAAAGCATTTTCCGGAAGAGAAGTCTCCGCATGACAGGAACGCGCTGCTCGATAAGCCGGTGGTCTTGTAGTGCCGGGCGGGATGACTGCCAGCAATATAATTGCCGGTTTTTGATGGCGTGAATCCTGTCATTTTGATATGGAAAATAATCCAGTCAGCGGACGCTGCCCTTTTCCGGTTCGAAGCGGCCATGCCGCGCGTGCGTCATCGACAATAGGATATAACATGGAGTATAGTTATTGGCAGCTGTTCTGTTTTTTAATGGCTTTTGATTATATCCATAGTGCTTTCAATTCAAGATAGGCGTCAACGATGACGCTTTCGGTGCCCGCCCGAGCGCGACGCCCATCTTCTCGATATCCAATGTTAAAGAATATTGCCTGTTCTGTGCTGTTGCCGCTGCTGCTGGCATCTGGCTGTGTGCATTTGCCCGATACACAAATTGCTGATTCCAATTCCGGGGAGAAACCCGGCTTTCCTGCCAGGCGGGCGGTTGTTCAAGAGCAGGTGGCGACAGATTCCAAACCCCTCGCGCCGGAGCAGGAACGTTCAACCCTGCTGGAATGGTTGCATATGCTGGAGCGTCATGATGTTGTGGCCGATGCCGCGCCGGTTGACATGGAAGAAAGCATCTCCGCAGCGGAGAGTCTGGATGCGGTCCCGGTATCCGCTGAAGCCGAACAGTTACTCCCCCCGGAGAAGGTTCAGCAACGTCTGCTGCAGCTGGATGAGGGCGAGAGGGAAAGGCGCGAACTCGAAGAATTGAGCCCCGCGGAAAGAACCAAACGGCTGCTGGGAGTGGAAGAGATTGAGCCGGTGGCGGCAGTGTCAGCCAAGGAGGCCAAGGAGGCCGAGGGGGCGGAACGGGTCAAGCGGCTTATCGGCATTTATGCGAGAAGTCTGGGGATCTATGACGAAATTCTGGATAAGGTGCAAATAGGCCCCGGCTATTTCGCCAGACAAGCCAATCTTCCCCGCTGGCTGACCATTGGGGGTGAACATCGTACTCGCTTTGAGCACATGAATGGCCAATTCCGGCGAGGCCTGCGTGCGGTGGATCAGCAACTTGCCCTGCGGACCCGGCTATTCTTTTCGATCAAGGATATTCTCGACCCGTTTCGTTTGACTGTGGAATTGCAGGATTCACGCGCGTATCTTACTCACGCCGATTCCAATGTGGGCACCACCCACATCGATAAGACCGAAATTCAGCAATTGCATCTCGATCTGATTTTCAAGGATTTTTTTGGCACCGGCTTGCCCTCGGAAATTCGAGTGGGGCGCGTCAATATGGACTTGGGGCGCGGGCGGTGGATTGCCCGCAATAACTTCCGCAATACGACCAATGCCTTCGATGGCTTGTATTGGAAATTGGGTCAGCCGGGTGGGTTTCAGTCTAATACTTTTGCCGTGTGGCCAGTCGATAAGTTTGAACGGGCGCTCAATCCTTTCCTGGACGATAATGAGAATTTCTTATGGGGGAGCTATGTGACACTGCCTTCCCTGGATGCCGTGCCCTGGCTGCGTACGGAATTGAGCTATCACGGACACTCCAATCCAGGGCCGTACCGAGATTTCACGATGCTGGGCTATCGCTTCTTCAAGCGTGGTGGGGTGAAGGAATGGGAATTTGAAATTGAATCCGACTATCAGTTCGGCAAAATCGGCGAGCTGGCCAATTTTGCCCATTTCCACCATGGAGAGCTGGGCTATACCTTTGATTATCCATGGAAGCCGCAGTTTCTGATGCGGTTTGATTATGCTTCACCCGGTTTCGACATACTCTATGGCCGGCGCTCGTTTGAATTGACACCGACAGGCATTCTGGGCCCCTTTCAGCGAAACAATCTGATTTCCTCCGGCTACCGGCTGCTGGTGCAACCGAGCAATCGTTATTGGATTTTCTTTCAGCATCGGGCCAACTGGCTGGCAGACCCGACCGCGCCCTGGGTGGGCACCGGCCTCAGGGATCCCAGTGGGCAATCTGGCAGTTTTCTGGGGCATACACTGGAAATCCGGACCCGGCTGCAGGTGCTGGATAATTTGTTTCTGCAGGCCGGGTATATGCACTTCGCATTCGGTTCCTTTGCCCGGAATGCGCCCGAGAGTCCTGTCGACCGCAATATGAACTATGCCTATTTCTGGACTGAATTCATGTTTTAGCTGCGGGTCCTGATCGAGAGTGGGGAAGCATCATGGTTGGCTTCCCTCTGATGCTGGTGCAGACCACAGCAGTTTCTCATCCTTGCCGCGTAATTGAAGCAGGGGAGCGCCTTCGTTATCCAGCAACAGACTGGCCCGCGGGAAGGCACTGCCGTTCATGAAGTCCAGCGCCAGTTCCCCTTTTTTGCGGAGACCGAGAAATGCTTCCCGCTGTCCATTGAGTGCACTTAAATAAACGCTGGGCCGATCATCTTTTTCCAGACTCAGGTAAATCCCGTTTTTACCGGCCTTGTCGACCAGGGATAGCAGGGGGCCATCCCGGAGAATGAAGTTGGGCCGGCCCTCTTCATCGAGATTGAGTCCAGCCCGCAGACGGTCTTTTTTGTCATATAGCGCGACCAGGGGTTCTTCGGTTTTCGGCAGCGGCTGTATCGAGAGTGATAATAACCGGCTTCCTTCATTGTCTTTCAGGCTGATGCTCGGTTCGCCCCCCTGGTGCACGCGCAGACTCAGACGCGGTGTATTGTCCTTGTCAGTCAGCAGGAGATGATCTGGTGCCAGGGCGGCGCGTGTCTTGCCATCCTTTTGTATGGTCAGGGCCGGTTGATCCGGGATGGCCTCCATTGTGACTTCCAGTTTTTCTTCCTGATCACGCAGTAACAGCCGCGGGTTGTGATCCACAAAGAACAGGGCGGCGCGCCCTGCGCCCTTGGCGTCGTGTAATTCCAGTTCCGGCGATCCGTCCGCCGTCATGGCCACGCGGACCCGCGATTTGCCCTCATTGTCATTCAGGACTAATTCAGGGAGACCGGCATTTGGGGTGCCCAGCTGTGCGAGAGCAGTGCCTTTTTTGTTCAGCAATACGAGCTGTGGTTCTCCTGCGGCAGTGATTTCAAAGCGCGCACGCGGTGTGCCCGACTGATCGGTCAGGATCAATGCTTCGGTGGCGATGCGTGGAGTGTGCGGCAGAGCATTTCTGGAATTTGGAGGGATTTCCTGCTCCGAGGCGGATAGAGTGGGCAGGCCTTGGTGCGACAGAAATCCGCCGGCCAGCCCCATGAATAATGACAGGAATAAGATTGAAGTTTCTTTCTTGCTCAACATGGTTTCCTTCTGAGAGTGGTTGAAATTGCCGCTCGCGCTCCCGTTCGGCTGTTCAGAGTGCGGCCCTAGCGGACATAAGCCATCTTATCAGTTTAACGGAGTTTTGAGGGTTACGTAAAATATCCTTTGGCGTGCCGAGCCGATTGTTTTGGAATAATCGGTCGATCGCTATTTTATCTGGATAATATATTGTTATAAAAGAATATATGCGCCATGCAATGTTTGGCAGGAGGCACGAAGCTGAGAATCATTCCTCGTCTATTTTATGGTGCATTGCATGGACCATGCTGCTTGAAATCGGACATTGAAAACATGGATTGCCAGTGCGGGGAAAACTGGTCTGGATGTGTGTATATGACAAACCCGGTACGGATGGGTTCGGCATTCGCCAGCTTTGCCGGGGTCTGACGAATGTGTGTGGATTTTCAGTCTTTGTTGACGAAGCAAGACAACCGGTCGTATTATGTTGATATGTTGCCATCACAGAAAAAAGAAGCGAAAAAAGATACCTTGCTGAATCATGGCGTCAAGATATTGATCCAGCAGGGTTATCATGGTACCGGACTCCAAGAGATTCTTGATGCGGCCAGTATTCCCAAGGGCTCTTTTTACAACTATTTTGCCAGTAAGGAAGACTTCGGTGCCGCAGTCATTCAGCACTATATTGATCCGTACATCAGGCAATTAAGCGCCTGCCTGCAACAGCCTGAGGCCGATGCGCTTGCAGCGATCGTGGATTATTTTGACCAGCTTGTCTCCGAGCTCGAACAAAATGACTACCAGGGGGGCTGCCTGTTGGGTAATCTGATGGGTGAAATCGGTGATACGAGCGAGATTTGCCAGAGATCACTCCAGACTGCCGTCGAGCGTTATCGGGATCTGCTGCAGACCGGCTTGGCCAGGGCCCAGCAACAGGGGACAATTAGACAGGATAAATCGGCAAAAGCGATGGCGGATTTATTGGTCAATACTTGGCAGGGTGCCATGTTGCGATCGAAAATTGACAAGTCATCGGCACCGGCTAAACAGTGTTGCCAGGATTTGCTGGGTGATTATTTTAGAGCGTAGTTTTATGAACCGGAGTAAGAGGACTGGTCATTTATCAAGGGCAAATTGGATGCCCAATACCCGACAATAGATTTGTCTGTCATATCTGCGCAAGCATCGGCTCGCGATCGAGGCGCTGTCAATTTGCCTACCGAACAGCGCAGTATTTTTCACTGACCAGCCCAATATTGCCGGGTTGGGTAAGTGCCGAATCAAGTTGGCATGACTGCCGCTTGGGAACAATTTAAGGAGGCGTATATGAACACTCATACCATCAAGTATTTATTGGCAGGCTTGGCCATAAGCGTGACAGGCATTGCTTGCTCGCAGGTGCCGAACAAAGATCAGGTCCACACCGGGGACAGCTGGGAGGCTGCCAAGCTGGCAGCGAATCATGTCCACTATGCGGCAGCGGAGGTGCCGGATCAAACGGGGCCGGATGGGGCGCTCGCGCCCAGACTGCAGAACCTCGGCGTGCATACTTTTCCAGTCAGTACGCGCAATGAAAGGGCGCAGCTATTTATCAATCAAGGTATCAATCTTGCTTATGGCTTTAATCATGCCGAGGCTCGCCGAGCCTTCCGCGAGGCCGCCCGGCTTGCCCCTGGTCTTGCCATGGCCTACTGGGGGCAGGCGCTGGTACTGGGCCCGAACATTAATGCCATGATGGAGGAGAATGAAGAGCCGCAGGCGCTGGCGCTGATCCAGAAAGCCAAATCGCTCATGGCCTCGGCCACACCCAAGGAACAAGCCCTGATTCTGGCATTGGAAAAGCGCTATTCAGGCACTGCCAGCAATCGGATCGTGAATGACAAGGCTTATGCCGATGCGATGCGTGACGTGCATGCGCGCTTCCCGGATGATCCGGATATCACAATGTTCTATGTGGAGTCGATGATGGATCTGCGCCCCTGGGGTTACTGGATGCGGGATGGCCGGCCCTATGATGGCACCAAGGAAATCGTGGCCTTGACCGAGGAAGTGCTGCGCCGGCATCCCAAGCATCCTGGCGCCTTGCATATGTATATCCACCTGATGGAGCCAACGGCCACACCCGAGCGTGCCGAACAAGCGGCGGATACTTTGCTGACGTTGATGCCGGCAGCAGGGCATATGATTCACATGCCTTCGCATATCTATCAGCGCGTGGGGCGTTACGCGGATGCCATGAAAAGCAATCAAATGGCGATCGCTGCCGATGAAGATTATATTGCGCAGTGCCGGGCGCAGGGGTTATATCCGATGGCCTATTATCCGCATAATATTCATTTCCTCTGGTTTGCCGCGACTGCCAGCGGCCAGAGTCAGGCTGCGCTGGAAAGCGCACGCGCGATTGCCGGCAAAATCAGCGATGCTGTCCTGAGCGAGATGCCTTTCACTGCGGTTTTCCGAGTGGTGCCTTACTGGACGCTGGCGCGCTTCGGTCATTGGCAGCAAGTGCTTGCAGAACCTGCGCCGCCTGCTGGCAATTTATTTCTCAAAGGCAGCTGGCATTACGTGCGTGGATTGGCGCATGTGGCCACAGGGCAATTGCCGCTGGCTGAACAGGAGCTGAAGCAGTTGCGCGCGATTGTGCAGGATCCTGCGCTGGATATGCCACTTTTTTCCAGCAATACGGCGCTCAGCGTATTGAAAATTGGGCCGGAAGTGTTGGCGGGTGAAATTGCGGCAGCCCGGGGAGAATTCGATGCCGCTATCGCACATCTCGATCGTGCAATCCGGTACGAAGACAGTCTGGTTTATACGGAACCGACCGAATGGCATTATCCGCCACGTCTGGCGCTGGGAGCGATTCTGCTGGAAGCAGGGCTGCCCGATGAAGCCGAGACCGTCTATTGGGAAGACCTGCGGCGCAATCGTGACAATGGCTGGGCACTTTTCGGCCTGCTGCAGGCCTTGCGTGCGCAGAACAAGACAAGCGAGGCAAGTGTCATCGAGGCGCGTTTTAAAAAAGCCTGGGAGCAGGCGGATGTCACGCTCACCGCTTCACGTTTCAGCCGGTCGTTAAAACGCATGTAAAATTTGCGATAGGGCAAGAATCTATTTATCTACCAGTTGCAGTTGCGATAGCATGAATTGTCAGTAATTGACGGCACATATACCTTTGCCATTGCTTTCACAGCAAGAGCTCACTATTATTGGAACCAGAAGGGATGAAAAATATCTTATTTATCTCTTCCTGCAGGCTTCTTAACCTAATTCAAGGAGGTTATCATGCGAAGAATCTATTTTCTTGTACCGAATATTGACGTCACAAAGAAAATTGTCGATGAATTGCTATTGGCCCGGATCGAGGAGAAACATATCCATGTTATTGCCAAGCGCGGCACGCCGCTTGAAAATTTGCCCGAGGCCAGCTTGTTGCAGAAAAGCGATTTTGTGCCGGCAGTTCAACAAGGGCTCGCAGTGGGCGGATCTACGGGCGCATTGGCTGGTCTGGTTGCGGTTGCGCTGCCTCCCGCTTCGACCGTGATTGCTGGCGGTGTTCTGCTTGCCGGTGCATTGGCGGGCGCTGGGATCGGAGCATGGATAAGTGGCATGGTGGGAATGAGTATTGGTAACCGGCGCATCAAGGAATTCGAAGAGGCAATCGAAGCTGGGCATATGCTTGTGCTGGCCGATGTACCTGCTGCCCGGGTTGAAGAAATTGAGGAACGTGTGAAACAGCATATCCCGGAAGTGGAAGTTGAAAGTACGGAACCCAGGGTGCCAGCATTCCCTTGATCGGATGTGATCGCCATTATTGATCAGGGTGACAGATGGTATGGATTGTATGGTTTTGCGGCTTGTGAACAGGTATCCGAGGATAGCGGGCGGTTTTTCTTTTCGGTAAGGCTCGTGCTGTTCATGGGTCGGGAAGGTGTGCAGTCCATACCGGAAAGACGATAATATGTGGCAGGTCAGCTGCCATTTTAGACAAAATCTACTCTCTCATCTCGTTATCATCCAACCATTCATTGAGCATGCCCTGTATGACCATATCGGTATAACTGACTACTCCGACCACATGGCCAGCATCGATCACGGGCGCAAGGGACAGACCAAACCGGTCGAACAAGCGTGCACAATAGCGGATGTCCATATGTGGTGATACGCCCAGTACCGGCTTGGACATGATCTCGTAGACATTGACTCTGGCGGGAGAGCGATCTTTTGCAAGCACTTTCTTGGCGATGTCGGAGAGCATGACAATCCCGTACTCATCATTGGTCGAGCGCTTGTTAACGATGAATGCACCGGTATGAGGATTGCGCATTTCCTTGAGCGCTTCGGCCACGGTCATAATGCCATCGACCAGGTCGAAATCCTGTTTCATTACGTCTTTTACGCGCACCGATTTGACTTCTTTCATAGCTTCTTCTCCACGACGGTGGAGAGCTTCTCGATTTGATGGGCTACTCCGACAGCATCCTCAACGTCTATCTGGAACGCGATCCCGGTACCGGAAGTCATGTCGAATTCACCAACCTCGGCTATTCTTTCAAGAATGAGACGGGACAAATGTTCTTCGACGAGCAGCATCACGACATCCCGCTGGGTTTCCAGTGACAAGCCCAGAAAGGTTTTGGCTCTTTCCACGCCTTCACCACGGGCACTGGTAATGATGGTGGCGCCGGTTGCGCCCGATTGGCGGGCAGCTTCCATGACGCGCTCGGTCTTGTTATCGTCCACTAAGGTGATAATCAGTTTGAAATGCACTTCAGGCGCTCCTTGTCATGAGGTGTTGGTCTTATCAGGGTCTGGGTCTGGTTTGCGCCTGCTGGCACGGTATTCGGCAATTTGTGCATAGGCCATGACGGTTATGATTGGGAACAGACAGGCAAATGCAATCAAACCAAACCCATCGATGAGCGGATCACGCCCAGGGACCGATTCAGCCAGTCCCAGTCCGAGCGCAGCGATAATCGGTACGGTGACTGTGGAGGTGGCAACTCCACCCGAGTCGAAAGCAAGCGGTACGATCATGCGTGGTGCCCGCCAAGCCTGGAGCACCACAACCACATAAGCGGCAATGATAAACCACTGGATCGGCAGTCCGGTGATAATGCGGAATACGCCCAGCGTGATTCCAGTTGCAACGCCCAGCGCGACTGCAATGCGTAGTGCGGTCGCATGGATCGCCCGCCTGAAACTTGGTTGGCTTTCAATGCGACAGCGATCAGAGAGGGCTCGGCAAGCGTTGTGGCAAAACCAATGGTGAAGGCAAAGATCAGTACCCAGTAATAATCGGCCCAGGCGAGTGGGATATCCTGTAACGGGCCTGCATTCCTTAGAAAATCCGGCGCTGTCAATTGCTCGGCCATCAATCGTCCGATTGGGAACAGGGCGCGCTCCAATCCAACCAGGAATAAAGTCAAACCGAGCAATACGAACAAAAAACCGAACAATACGCGTGGCGCATTGGTGAGGGGACGGCGAAGAATCAGGAGCTGAAAACCGAATAGGATGGCTACAATGGGAAAGATGTCTCCCAGCGTTGCAATCAAGGTATCAAAGAGGGCAAGCAACCAGCTCATGACATGATTATTCCATATCCCATGACAAAGATCATCGGGGTGAGTGAGGCAAAAGCAATGATACCAAAACCGTCAAGCATTGGATTACGTCCGCGTATCGAAGCCGCCAGACCGACACCGAGTGCTGTGACCAGCGGTACCGTAATGGTGGAAGTGGTGACGCCACCAGAATCATAAGCAATGCCGACAATTTCTGCCGGGGCGAACAGTGTCATGATGATCACCCATACATAACCACCAATGATCAGGTAATGGATCGGCCAGCCCTTGATGATGCGGATGACCCCGAGCATTACCGCGCACCCTACAGCGAGCGCTACGGTTAGACGCAGTCCCAGCGCATAGTCGGCGATTGCCGCTGGCGTATCCATCACCACGCCCGTTTGTGCCGCCATCCTGCCAGCTTCGCCAGCAACGGCGATCAGGGCCGGTTCGGCAATGGTCGTACTGAAGCCGAGTGCAAAAGCAAAGGTGAGCAACCATGGGATACTGCCTTTGCGCGCGAATGCGTGCGCCATGCTTTCGCCGATCGGGAATAAACCCATTTCGAGGCCATAGATGAATAAGGTCAGCCCAACCACAACCAGCAAGGTGCCGAGCACCACTTCAGTAAATTGAGGCAGCGCCTGTTGCAGCACGAGCAGCTGAAAAAAAGCGACTACGCCGATGATTGGGAGGAGGTCACGCCCACTGCGTAATAAAGACGCCAGAAATGCACGAATTAAGCTTGCCAAAAAGAACCTCTTGTTTTTAGATCAACTTCCTATACGACCCATCCCAATTGCTGTGCCTTGTCGTGCGCCAATTGCGAGAGATCCTGTTCAATAAAGTGGTGATGCAGCAACATGACGCCCAGCACATGATTGAGTATCGCATCGATCTGAATTTTGTCGGCGGCCGGTGTTTCGCTATTTTCCTGCTTTTCCATCAGGTATTGCAAATAGTCGGCGTTGATCAGGCCGGCTTGCTTCAATTGCTCAGGTGAAGCGTAACGGGCAAATAATGCCTTGAGTTTCTGCCATTTCTTGTCATCCGTATGGGCAGGGGGGGCCATGAAGGCAAATTTCTGACGTTCGTACAAGGTAGTTGGCAGCAGATGCTTCATCGCTTCTTTCAGCACATATTTCTCATTATTTCCCCTGATTCTCAATTCGGGCGGGATGGTGGCTGCAAACTCTGCCAGATGATGATCGAGAAAGGCCGGCCGGGCTTCCATCGAGTTGGCCATATCGACCCTGTCACCACCCCAAGTGAGGATTTGCCCTTCGAGCATGGTCTTGATCCAGACATATTGCGCTTTATCCAGGGGGTGGCGGTCTTTAAGATAATTTTCATCCAGGCGCGCGGCAATGGCCTCGCCTGGCTCGTAATCAGCAAGCTCTGCCCGTCGCTCGTCATTCAGCAGCTGACGTGCCAGATCCGAGCAGCCCAGCCACGGTTGCAGGCAGCTGGGAGTGAAGCCAACCTTGCGATTGATTGCCGACGATACATATTCGTCCTTGGGCAGCATTGCACCCTGGAACAACTTGTTGGACTCGGATAGCGTGTGTTGCCATTCGGCGGCTTGTTCGGCATGCAATCCTTCCATGCCATGCAGAAACATATCCTTTCTGAATGCCGGATAACCGGCGAATAGCTCATCGGAGCCTTCTCCGGTCAATACCACTTTATAGTGGTGGTGTGTGACATGCTGGCTCATCATCAATTTTGCTACAGCCAGCGTATTGTAGATGGTGCGCTCGGTATGCCAGATAGTGCGGGCAAAATTATCATATAGCAGATCGGCGTTCAGTTTCAGAACATCTTGTTCGGCTCCTACGGCATGCGCCATTTCAGCGGCGATGCTGGCTTCGTCATATGCTTCGTCGTCGAAACTGATGGTGAACGCACGGATCGGCTCCTGAGAGATTGCGGAAGCCAGTCCGAGAATGGAGCAGGAATCTATGCCGCCCGATAAATAACAACCGACCGGCACATCGGCATTCAGTCTCAGCTGCACGGCCTGCAGCAATTGGTCGCGCACGCCGGTAATATAATATTCGTCATCATGCCTGGCGCGTTCTGCCGGGACTGGAAAATGCATGTCCCAGTATTTAATGGTCTCAACCTGAAACTCACTGTTCCGGCGCGTGATTTTCAGCATGTGGCCAGGTTCGACCTGATGCACGCCTTTAAAAGCGGTTGTACCCGGCACCATTACCTGGATCAATTGATGAAATAATCCTTGGCTGTCGAATGCCGGGGTGACCTCCGGATGGGCCAGTATCGCCTTGATCTCCGAGCCGAAAACAATGTGATTGGCGGTCTGGGACCAGTAAAGGGGCTTGATGCCAAATCTGTCACGGACGAGATACAGGGTGTCGGTCTGTTCGTCGTAAAGAGAGAAAGCGAATTCACCGCGCAGTTGTCGCAGGGTGTGATCCATGCCGGTCTGCAGATAGAGATGCGGTACGATTTCGGAATCACTTTTTGTCTCAAAGCGTACGCCCTGCATGGTCAGCTCGCCACGCAGGCGTTGATAATCATAGAATTCGCCATTGTGCGCAAAAATGATTTGACCGCCGTGCAAAATAAAGGGCTGGCGGCCCCGGGCTTCATTCAGGTCGATGATCGATAGCCGGGCGTGACTCATGCCGATGCCGACTTGTTTGGGATTGCAGTAGCCATAGTTATCCGGCCCTCGATGATGCATGATGGCGGCCATATTGACCAATATCTGGGAGTCTATATTTCGTTCAGGGGAGTTGGCAAAGATGCCGGCGATTCCGCACATTATCAGCTCCTAGTTGTGGCGCCACGCAAGCGTGGTGCGAGTAAAGATTCATGGAAACAGGTTCTCCGGCCAGAGTTGCCAGAGTTTCTCGGCCAGCAGTGGCGTCCAGAAAGATTGTGCTTCATGTGAACAGGGGCACGTTTATCTGGAACATTGTATTTGGGGCGGCAAGCAGATGCCCAGCCGTGAACGCCGGGGGGTGGCCATAGTAGCAGGGCAGGCAAGACTAGTACTCCGTTCCGTCAATTAGCTTACAAATGAAATCGATGGATTCGCCTGCCAGGCTAGGCGCAAACCGCAGTCATAGCCGTAGCTATGGCGAGGATTTGCAACAACGCATGACAGGCGAAGGCGCGATTTCATGTAAGCGGTTTGGCGGAACGGAGTACTAGATAACATCCAGCACCCTTTCTGCGCGTTTGACTAGGCAGGTGAGCAATGCCATTCTCAGAAATACGGCCCCCCTGGCCTGCGAAAAATACCAGTTATGCGGCGTATCATCCAGACTGGTGCATAATTCAACACTTCGTGCCAGCGGATGCAGAACGATCGCATCGGATTTGAGGGGCGATTGGGCATTCAGGTGGTAGCGCTTGCCATACTGCTTATAGGCATTGCCTTCCCAGGCGATCGCATTGATATAAACCACGTCCGCTTCCGGCAAGACCTCATAAAGATCATTGGCGGCGTCAATTTGCAGTCCGGCTTGTTCAAGCTGTGCCAACTGACCATGAGCGAACATCTCATTTTTTTGTTTATCGTTGACGATTGTGATTTTAGAGAAGACATCGGGAAAATGGCACATAAGCTTCAGCAGGCTGCGGACAGTGCGCATTTTTGCCGGCAGTCCAACCAGGCATAGTTTCAATTTTTCGCCTGGCTCGTTTGTCACCAAATCTGGCCGCCATTTGAAAATGGTATAGAGATCGGCCAGCGCCTGGGTCGGGTGTTCATCGGTGCCATTGCCAGCGTTGATGATGGGAATGCGCAGCGCCGCCATCATTTCTCTGACCGATTCTTCATTGCTGTCGCGCAAAACGACACAATCGCCATAGTTGTTGAACATTTCGGCGACATCCCGCAACGATTCGCCTTTCGCAATACCAGTAGTGGAGCGGTCGGTGATGGACATGATGTCGCCACCCAGACGGTGCCACGCGCTTTCAAAGGATAAGCGGGTACGCGTGCTGGGCTCGTAGAAGGCCGAGATCAGTATCTGGCCGTTCAGGGAAGTGCTGAAACGGCCTGGATTGGCTTCATATTTGGCAGCCAGGCGGAAAAGCTGCAGCAGTGTTGCACGATCGAATTGATCCGAAGAAAAAATATGTTGTTCGGATAATTTCGCCAAGTGATTGCCTTCTTCGACAATCGCTCTGAGCAGTTTCTTGGGATGCGCATCACCATGTACATCCGGCCGAGTGCGTTCAAATTGGATAACTTCCTCGAGTTTGGGATCTACCATAATGATTTATCCTTGAGATCACGCTTATAAAGCAGCAGTAAAATAATCGGGGCCAGCGCCGTGCCCAGGCACGCTGTTATGACCAGTAATGTCAATAAAGACTCACTCAGATACATTTTGAGATGCCTTGAAGGTTTGCCAGTTGAATTCACCGGGCGCCAGTAAAAGTCCCGCTAGGCAACAAGCCAGCGACATCAAGCAAGCGCTGAAGGCTGCCACGTAAAACCCGACAACAAAATAAAGCGTCAAGCCAGTTAATGTACCCAGTGCCATGGCTGCCGTGGCGAAACGGCCAGTCAGACCGGGGTGATAAAGTCCGAACACGATAGGCCAAATAGCAGAGGCGACAAAAGCGCCAGCGAAATTTAACAGTGCCGCGAGTGTCGCGATCTTGGGTAAACATAATAGCCCAGTAATAACTCCCAGGCCAATGACAATTCTTTTATTGATTTTGAGTAATCTTTCGCTGTCTGCTGTCGGGTTGATGAAGCGTTTGTAACCGTCCTGGGTGATCAAGTCAGATGTGGCGGCCAGCAGGGAGTCCATGCTGGAAGCGAGTGCCGAGAAAACTACGATAAATACAAAAACCGCGCCCACAGAACCCAGTAACTTGGCCGCTACCAGCGGTCCGACCATGTCAGCGCTTGGTGGCAATATGCCCAGCGTCAGCGCGGCCAGTGCGACAAAGCCGGTCACGATCGGGATCGGCAACCATAGCAGGCCACCGGTCAAGAAGGCTTTTTTTCCTACCCCTGTTCTAAAGGCAAAGGCTCTGGACCACCAGACGTTGGAATGAAAGATCTCGCCTATTCCGAAGAAAATATTGTTGAACAAGAACATGATGGCGGCAGGAAAGGCCAGATTGAGCAGTTCTGGTTGTGAAGCGGCAACGCTCTGGTGGATGGTGCCGATGCCGACGGTATCGATACAAACCCAGGCTATGATGACGATACCTGCCAGGATCAGAATCGCTTGCACAAAATCTGTGGCGATAACCGCTTTCAATCCTCCCAGCAGGGTATAGCCGACGCATATGATCAGGATGGCCAGCATGCCGGTGTGATAATCCAGTTCGCTTAACGAGGCTAGCAGGATGCCGCCTGCCATCCCCAGGCTGACCAGCCAGCTGATGGCATAAAGCAGCGAGATGATCATGAATACGCCCCAGGCATGGTTGCCGTAACGGATGCGAATGAAGTCGCCGCTGGTAAAGCCGTGGGGCATTAGGGATTTGATTCGCTGCGCCATGGGTGCGAACAGAATCAGGCCCCAGGCTGCCATGCTATAGCCTACCATGCCCCATACGCCAAATTGGTAGGCGAGTTGTGGTGCGACAAGTGTTGTATTGCTGGTAATCCAGGTGGCCATGGTGGTCGCGGTGGCAAACGCAAGCCCAACGTTGCGTCCTGCCAGGGCATAGTCATCAATGCTGCGGTTATTTCGTCCCAAGTACCAACCAAAGACGATCCACAGTATGCCAAAACCGACCAAGATGGCTAAAGCCAGCTCCGCGCTCAGTTGTGCCTCAAGCATGGTTTTGCTCTTTGTAATGGAAATGCAATAACAGGCCTGCCAGTAGCAAGAAGACCGCCAATCCCGTGCCGAACAGGAATAAAGCCTGACTCAGGGAGCGGTGCTGGACATGTATTTCAGCGATCAAAACCGGCGTTTTATCGCCCAGGCTGTCGATGAGCCGGGCTTGATAGACGCCGTTTCCAAAACCCGAGAGCGTCACTTGACGCTGTCCGGTGATGTCGAATTGTTGCAAATCATCCGGTTTTGCCTGGCTGTGTGGGACCGGCAACCGCGTGATTTTCAGGCCATCGTAGACCATGCTGTAATGATTGAAATTCAGTATAAAGAAACCTTCACTTGATTCCAATTGTTGGACAGCTGATGCGGGTCCGCCGTAGAAAAGCAACAGTATCAAGACCAGCTTCAGGGTGTTACCCATGCTGTGCTCCAATGTTATCCATTTATTTACATGCTAACATTGGTTTGCGCTCTAAACAAAACCTACTGGCCCGAGGCGGGTCTTTTTGAGTTAAAGAGGAATGTTTATGACCCAAGCAATGGCGATAAAATTGCCACGATTGCAGAATGATCTGCTCGAATTGTTTCGTATTGGCTACGATGCTGAATCCAAAGGTGTATTCCGCATGGGGTTTACCGAGGCCGATATGCAGGCCAGGGATTGGCTGATCAGGAAATTTGAGCAGGAAGGCTTTCATGCGCGTATGGACAGTGCTGGCAACATCATTGGCAGCATGCCAGGGCAGCATTCAGGGCCGGTGGTGGCGATCGGTTCCCATATTGATTCGGTTCCTGCGGGCGGTATGTTTGATGGCAGTTTGGGCGTGTTGGCGGGCCTCGAATGCATGCGGACCGTTAGAGATCATGGCCTGCATTGCCAATATCCATTGGAGGTTTATGCATTTGCCGAGGAAGAGGGGCGCTTCGGTGGCATGATGGGCGTACAGGCGATTGCTGGGGAACTGACCCCGCAGTGGCTGGAAACCGCTCATGACGCCAATCATATGTTGCTCAGGGATGAAATGACGCGTGCTGGATTGAACGCGCTGGAAGCACTCAATGCCAGAGTCGACCCCAAGCATTTCCGTGCTTTTCTGGAGTTGCACATTGAACAGGGGCCGGTGTTGGAAAGAATCAAAAAACCAGTCGGGGTGGTCGATGCGATTTCGGGGGTTTATAAATGGCTGGTGAGACTGATAGGCAAGGCGAATCATGCCGGGACCGCGCCGATGGATATGCGCAGTGATGCGTTTATGGGGTTGGCCGATTTCGCGCATGAAATTCCGCGCATCATAGACGAGGACGGTACTGATAAAAGCCGGTTAACTATTGGGTGGGTGAAACTTAAGCCCGGTTATGCCCATACTGTTCCCGGGGAAGCCGAGTTTACCCTGGTGGGCCGGGACACGGATCCACAAGTCATGCACGATCTAGCCGACTCCTGTCGACGAGTGTTATCCGCCATTGCCCGCAAACATAATCTGATGTTCGAGTTTGAGCAAATGAGCTGGCTGGCGCCGCAGGCCATGTCCGATGAGGTGATTCAGGCGTTTTGCCGCCAGGCCGAGGCATTGCAGCTGGACTATGAGGTGATGCCCAGTGGCGCGGGGCACGATGCGCAGTACATGGCCAAGATCACGCCTACAGGTCTGATATTTATACCCAGTATTGGTGGCGTCAGCCATGCGCCAGACGAATGGACGCATTGGCAGGATGTGGAAATTGGTGCAAATCTTTTGCTGCATACCGCCCTGGATTTCGCCAGGCAGTCATTCTAATGATGAAAAATATTTGTTTGTCCATTGCTCGATTGGTCCAGACAGGTGTATAGATGGCAATGGCCTGGATAAATGTTTGGATCGAGTGCATGGCCAGCTGACGTTGCAAGTAGGACTGAAGGAAATTCTGACATGGATTTGATTCTCACATGGTTCCGGCGGCAGCTGGCTGATCCGCAGATTGTCGCGCTGGCGCTGATCGTGCTGCTGCTGGTATTGTCGGTATGGTTGTTTGGGCATATGCTTGCCCCGCTCCTGGTTTCATTGGTGATCGCCTATTTGCTCGATGCGATGGCAGGACGCTTGCGTGCTTGCGGGGTGCGTCGCTCGATTGCAACCTCAGTGGTGTTTGTCCTGTTTCTGGCGATACTTTGGGCCTGTTTTTTCTGGTTGCTGCCGCTGCTGATACGGCAAATGGGGCAGCTGTTTCATCAAATACCGTTCATGGTGATCGAAGTGCAGCAAGCCTTGTTGCAGCTGCCTTCCAAGTACCCTGCCATGATCTCCGAGCAACAGATTCGTGAAGTGTTTGCCGGTTTCAATACCGAGTTGATTCGGCTGAGCCAGCGGCTATTGGGTTTCTCGATTGCTTCACTGATGACCCTGATCACAATCCTGATCTATTTGGTGCTGGTGCCCATTCTGGTATTTTTTCTGTTGAAGGATAAGGCGCTGTTAATCAACTGGGTGATCAGTTTTTTGCCCAAGGACCGGCGTTTGACGCATGAAGTGTGGGTCGAAGTCGATCGTCAGATCGGAAATTATGTACAAGGCAAGCTGATCGAGATATTGATCGTGAGTTTTGTGACCTGGGTCATCTTTCGTTATCTCAATCTCCAGTATGCGACGCTGCTGGCTACACTGACCGGCTTATCGGTACTTGTGCCCTATGTCGGCGCTACGGTCGTGACGCTGCCAGTGGCACTGGTGGCATACTTTCAATTCGGTATGGCACCATCTTTTTACTATGTCATGCTGGCCTATGCAATCATCCAGTTCCTGGACGGGAACCTGCTGGTTCCAGTGCTGTTCAGCGAAGTCGTCAATTTGCATCCAGTTGCGATCATTGCGGCCATTCTGCTGTTTGGCGGACTCTGGGGTTTTTGGGGGGTATTTTTTGCGATTCCTCTGGCTACCGTGATCCAGGCAATTCTTCGGTCTTGGCCACGCGAGCAATGTCCGGAGAGTAATGATGAGCTGGTTGCCCAATAGCATGCTCCTGCAAGCAACAGCTATGGCTTGATCGAGCCCATTATCTGGCAAATCACTGCACGCGCGATTGCTGATTGCAAGCAAGCAGTCGATCAATTCCATGGCAAGCACCAGGCGACTTGCCTACACCTGGGCTTTTCTTGGCGCTGTGCATATTAAGCACTAGCATTCACGGTATAATCAGGTTTTCGCTTTTCAGCTGGATATACACCATTTTATGCAAGAAAAATATCATGCTCAGGAGATTGAGCGGCAGGCGCAGCAAGACTGGCAAGAGCAGGCGGTTTTTAATGTATCCGAAGTTTCGGACAAGCCAAAATATTATTGCTTGTCGATGTTTCCCTATCCCTCCGGTAAGTTGCATATGGGGCATGTGCGCAACTATACCATCGGTGATGTGTTATCACGTTATCGCCGTATGCAAGGCTATAACGTCTTGCAGCCTATGGGTTGGGATGCATTCGGCCTGCCTGCCGAGAATGCGGCCATTCAGCGCGGCGTGCCGCCAGCGCAATGGACTTATGACAACATTGCATATATGCGTGGCCAATTGCAAAGTCTGGGCTTTGGCATCGACTGGCGCCGCGAGCTGGCCACTTGCGATCCGGATTATTATCGCTGGAATCAATGGCTGTTTCTGCGGATGCTGGAAAAAGGCATTGCCTACCAGAAAACCCAGGTGGTGAATTGGGATCCAGTCGATCAGACTGTGCTGGCCAATGAGCAGGTCATCGATGGTTGCGGCTGGCGTACCGGCGCGCTGGTGGAGAAGCGTGAAATTCCTGGTTATTATCTCGCCATTACCCAGTATGCGGACGAACTGCTGGCTGATCTGGATAAACTGCCGGGCTGGCCCGAGCGGGTGAAAACCATGCAGGCCAACTGGATTGGCAAGAGTTATGGGGTGGATATCACCTTCCCGGCCGATACGGCTTCGGGCATGCCGCAGGCATTGAAAGTTTTTACGACGCGTGCGGATACCTTGATCGGGGCAACTTATGTGGCTGTTGCTGCCGAGCATCCAGTCGCATTGCATGCCGCCCAGGATCAACCGGCCTTGGCTGCCTTTATCGAGGAATGCCGGCATGGTGCCACCATCGAAGCGGAACTCGCGACGCAAGAAAAAAAGGGTATGGCAACGGGATTATATGTCATGCATCCGTTGACAGGCGAGCGATTGCCGGTATGGGTGGCTAATTACGTGCTCATGAGCTATGGCGAGGGGGCAGTGATGGCAGTCCCGGCACATGATGAGCGCGATTTCGAATTCGCCAGCCAGCATGCCCTGCCAATCAGGGTAGTCATCAAACCAGCGGGTGGCGAGCTGATCCTTCCGCTGACCCAGGCCTACACCGAATATGGCATCACTTTCGATTCAGGTGAGTTTTCCGGTCTGGAGTCAGCGGCGGCCATAGATGCTATTGCGGATGCGCTGGCCCGGAAAGAAATGGGCGAGAAACGCGTACGCTATCGGTTGCGTGACTGGGGTATTTCACGTCAGCGTTACTGGGGGTGCCCGATTCCGCTGATTCATTGCCAACACTGTGGTGTCGTGCCGGTGCCGGATGACCAGCTGCCAGTGGTGCTGCCTGTAGACCTGGTGCCGGATGGCTCTGGCAATCCATTGGCCAAAACGCCCTCGTTCTATGAATGTACCTGTCCGCGTTGCGGGCAACCGGCGCGGCGCGAGACCGATACCATGGATACATTTGTCGATTCCTCCTGGTATTTTATTCGCTATGCTTGCCCGGATCAGCATGAGGCCATGACTGATCAGCGCGCGGATTACTGGCTGCCAGTCGATCAGTATATTGGGGGCATCGAGCATGCCATCCTGCACTTGCTTTACTCGCGTTTCTGGAGCAAGGTGATGCGCGATTTGGGAGGGGTATCCTGTGATGAACCTTTCTCCAATCTGCTCACGCAGGGGATGGTGCTGAATGAAATTTATTTCCGTAAAACGGGTGCCGGGCGTATTCATTATTACAATCCGTCTGAAGTCGATATTTTGTATGATGAAGCAGGCAAAAGAACGGGTGCCATCTTGCAGGCCGATGGTGAGCCGGTCGAGTCCGGTGGGATTGGCACCATGTCAAAATCCAAAAACAATGGCGTCGATCCGCAGGAAATTGTCGAGCATTATGGTGCCGATACTGCGCGTTTGTTCATGATGTTTGCCAGCCCGCCTACCCAGACACTGGAATGGTCGGATGCCGGGGTTGAAGGCGCTTTTCGCTTTCTCAAACGCTTGTGGCGGCAGGTCTATTTGCACGTACAGCAAGATGCTGCGGTGCCGGCAATTGATTCGGTCACCCAGCATGCGCTCCCGGCTGAGTTCAAAGCACTGCGCTACCAGTTGCATCAAACGATCGTCAAGGTTTCTGACGATCTGGAGCGGCGCCATACCTTTAATACGGCAATCGCCGCAGTGATGGAGCTCATAAACGAATTGACCAAACTGCAGGACAGTGATGATCCGGTTGCACGTCAGCTGATGCAAGAAGCGCTGGAAAATATTGTATTGCTGCTTTCACCCATTGTGCCGCATATTTGCCATATCCTCTGGCGCGAGCTCAGGCCTGGTACAGAGTTGCTCGATCAATCCTGGCCCAAAGCTGATGAGCAGGCGCTGATTCAGGATGAGATGGACCTGGTGGTTCAAGTCAATGGCAAGCTGCGTGCCCAGGTTCGTGTGGCCAGGGACGCCAGTCATGCTGCCATCGAGCAGGTGGCATTGGCTCATGAGCATATTCAAAAAAGCGTTGCCGGCCGGCCTGTGAAAAGGGTGGTCATTGTTCCAGGAAAGCTGGTTAATATTGTTGTTTGATCACTGACTGTTTCTGCAGATGCCGAGATTATCATTCGTTTTGCTGGTTTTTCTTGTGGCGACTCTTGCCGCCTGCGGCTTTCAGTTACGGGGGGAAGTAGCCGAACTGCCATTTGAGCGGGTTTATATTACTGCGCCTGCCGGCCTGACCATAGGTTCTGACTTGGAACGGGCAATCAATACCCATACCCGTGCGCAAGTGGTCAAAAAAATGGAAAAAGCCGAGGTGGTGATCCAGATAATCAGCGCTATCAATGAAAAGCGTATCCTCTCTCTTTCAGGAGGAGGGAGAGTGCGCGAATTTGAATTGGGGTATCGGGTTGCAACCCGGCTGCTGGATCCCAGTGGTGCGGAGTTGTTAACCCTGAACGAAATCAGGTTGACGCGCATTCTGCCTTTCTTGGATGCGCAGGTGTTAGCCAAGGTTGCGGAAGAGGAAATGCTGTACAAGGACATGCAGAACGACGCTGTACAGCAGATTATCCGGCAAATTTCAGCCATCAATCCTGGTTAGTGTGCCCGTCGTATGCAGCTGAACCCTGAGCATCTAGCCAAACAGCTTGGGAGTGGTATTGCGCCACTGTATGTGATTCTGGGCGACGAGCTGTTGTTGGCCATGGAAACCGCCGATGAGATACGCAGCCAGGCGAGCAACCAGGGCTATGCCGAGCGAGAAGTGCTGACAGTGGACTCGCGTTTTGACTGGGCGCTTCTGAAGCGATGGCGCTGCCAATCATCGTTGTTTGGTGAGCAGCGGCTGCTGGAGTTGCATATTCCCACGGGTAAACCCGGCAGGGAAGGGAGCGCTGCCATCGAGATGTTTTGCCACAATTTGCCGGCCGATACCGTGACGCTTGTGATGCTGCCCGGGGTTGACAGGCAGGGTCAGGCGAGCAAATGGTTCAAGGCGCTTGAGCATGCAGGTCTGGTGATTGCGGTGCCATTGGTTAAACGTGGACAACTAGCTGGCTGGATAGCGCAACGCCTGCAACGACAAGGGCAGTCGGCTGATCGTGAGGTTCTGCAATTTTTTGTGGACAAGGTGGAAGGCAACTTGTTGGCGGCACATCAGGAAATCAAGAAGCTCGCATTGCTCTATCCTCCTGGCAGACTGTCCTTCGAACAAGTGAAAAATGCTATTTTGGATGTCGCACGCTACGATGTTTTAAAGTTGTCCGAAGCATTGTTAATGGCTGATATGGTGCGTTATAGCCGGGTTTTATCGGGCCTGCAGGGTGAAGGTACCGCACCGCCATTAATATTGGCAGTGCTCGCCGAACAGATCCGCGTGCTATTGAAAGTATGCATGGCCGTTGATGCCAAGCGCGGCATTCCGCTGGCACAGATCATGAAGGCGCAGCGGGTATGGCCTTCTCAGCAGAAATTGATTGCCCGCACGCTTCAGCATGTTGACCGGCAATTATTGATGGGCGCACTCCGGCATGCGGCGTATATCGATCGTATCATCAAAGGGGTGGCACAGGGTGATGCCTGGGAAGCGCTCTTGCAATTGGGAATGCGTTTCGCCGGGCACCGTAATTTATACAATAATGGGGATTGTTATCCTGGGCAGCATGTTAATTAAACCCGGCAATCCCCGAGCCAAATTTTAAAATACTGATGAAAGCAAAAATTGCATGGCAAGAAGGCGTCAGCTTCCTTGGGCAAACTGATAGTGGCCACTCCGTATTGATGGATGGCGCACCGGAGGCTGGCGGGAAGAATCTGGGGCCGCGTCCGATGGAAATGATGCTGATGGGGCTGGGCGGATGCACGGCATTTGATGTCGTGCTTATTCTGCGCAAGGCGCGGCAGGCGATCAGTCATTGCTCGATCGAGATCGATGCGCAACGTGCAGATAAAGATCCAAAAGTCTTTACGCATATTCATTTGCATTTCATCGTGACCGGGAAGGATCTCAATCCCCACCAGGTGGAACGTGCAATCAGCCTTTCTGCTGAGAAATATTGCTCCGCCTCCATGATGCTCAAAGCGACCGTTACTATTACGCATGATTATGAAATCATTGCAGAGTGAGTATCTGAGAAGCAGTCTGGAAATTTGCGTTATAGGCCCATTTCTTTAACGTCATACCCAATCATATCCATTGCGGTGATGCATTGTCACTGAGAAGCATCTGGATGGCGCGGCCCATTGGGCCTCGCCAAGACGGCGGTTGAAATTGCGGATGGCCATTGTTTTCTGCCGTCTTTGCGAGCACAGCGAAGCAATCCAGCCTAACATCAGCTTGGCTTCGATACCGAGTCGCTTGCCAAGATGCTTGCAGTTTGGAAAAACCATTCGTATCCACATGCGTCATATTAGGAGGCTGTCCGAGAATAGCGATCGTAGCGAGGGCGAAGCTGGCTGAGCGGGATTTTTCGATCATTTGAGGCGAATAGTGGTTCTATTCAACGAAAAGGATCGGAAAATCCAGCCTGGCAGGTTCGTCCGCAGTAGATCAGTCTATTCTCGGACAGCTTCCTAGGGCACGTTCACTCAAGTTCAGCATTTCCAAACAGCTTCTTAATACGTATTGCTTTTCTAAAACCATGAGCACTTCCCTGCTGCTTGCCTGGCAAGGTATTCGGCATCAAGGCCAGGTTGGCGTTAGACTGGATTGCTTCGCTGCGCTCGCAATGACGGGGCAGTAAAAATTACCGCCACACATATCTTGACTGCCGTCTTGGCGAGGCCCAACGGGCCGTGGCCATTCAGATGCTTTTCAGCGACTGTGCATCGCTGTCATGGATACTACGTTGATGAGATGGGCACAAAATGGAAATTTCCAAACAGTTTCTTATAAATTCATTACAGGGTGTGCTTGCACGCCATGCCGCGGCATGGGCAATTCAATCCGCCGGAGGGTAAAATAAAAAAAATTCAAGAGTAGGTTGTAAAAGCTGATTTTCCCTTGTATTATAATCCTGTACTAGTTAATTGAAGGAAGTTGATTCGGTGGGTTTATGTTGATGTGATCAAGGAATCAGGTTCCTTTTCATGTTGGGTATAAATTATCTGGACAATTAATTCATGTTCTGGTATGTAGCATGCGGTTTTATTGAAATGAAAATCGGGTAGTAATACCTGTTAAAAGAACTATTAACTCATGTAATTATTTCTATAGGGAGACTCAAAATGAAACTCACTTTAGTATTGGCTGCATTGTTGGTAGCATCCTCATTGACTGCATGCATGGCAGAGAAACCTGCTCAATATCCTCCAAGCCTGATGATGGAACGTGATTCCATGCCAGATAATGTAGGTGATAGTGAGAATTAAAATATATGACCAAGAAGCTTTAACCGCCCTTTTAGGGCGGTTTTTTTATGGCCAATCAAGGCGTATAAATTTATTTTGATTCGATTGCGGCAGAACTGTTAGTTTTTTGAGGTAGGGAAGAAGTTATCTGCCGGCGCCGGCTTGCCAATATGGTAGCCCTGGGCAAAGTCAATATCCATGCTCTCCAGCATATCCAGAATGGCCTGGTTTTCGACAAACTCGGCTGTGATTTTCTTGCCAAATCCTTTCGCAACGCTACACAAGGCACTGACCAGAATCCTGTCATCGGGATTGCTGGCGAGATTGCGAATGAAGGAACCGTCGATCTTGACAGCATCGACCGGTAATTCCCGCAAATAATAGAAAGATGAAAAGCCGACCCCAAAATCATCCAGCACAAATCCACATCCAAGTTTTTTCAGATCGCGCAGTAGGCTGCGGGTGCCAGGCAAATTATCCAGGGCCGCTGTTTCCGTAATTTCGAACATCAATAGCGTGGGATCGATGCCACAAGACGAAATCGTCTGGCTGATAATCGGCAGTAATTCCGGGTCGTTGAAGGCGTGTGCCGATAAATTAATCGACAGTCCGATTCGCCGCCTTGCTTCCTGATTGATACTGCTCGCCAGTGCTACCGCTTTGCGGAGTACCATGTGGTCGATCTTGTGGATGAGACCGGTATGTTCCGCTGCCGGGATGAAAGCGGCCGGTGAATGTATCGTCCCATCTTCGTCCCGCATGCGTAGCAGCACTTCATAATGATGGATCGTCTTGTCATGCAGTGACAGGATCGGTTGCAGATAAAGCTGATAGCGGTCGTGCAGATTGGCGTACTCGATTTTTTCCTTCCAGTAGACCAGTGTGTGGACACGTTCACGTGCCTGGTCGGTATTGGAAAATAAGTGCCAGGTGCCACGGCCGGTTTCCTTGGCCTGGTACATGGCCAGGTCAGCCGCAGCGAGCAGGTCATGCACATTGTTGCCATGTTCAGGGAAGAGGGCTATCCCGATACTCGCAGCGATGTTGTGGGTTCTGCCGTTGAGCGTCAGTTGTGTTTCGCTCAAGCGGTTGAGAATTTTTTTGGCCACCTCGATGGCAGCTTCTGGGGTAATTTCTGGCAGTATGACCGCAAACTCGTCTCCACCCAATCTGCCGGAGATATCTGCTGTGCGAATGGTGCGAGAAAGCATGTCTGATACCATTTTGAGCAGGGCATCGCCTGCCTGGTGGCCGCTGGTGTCATTGATATATTTAAACCGGTCCAGATCAAAAAATAATAACGCCCCGGGATGTTGATAACGTTCGGCCCAACTGAGAATCTGTTCCAGCTCTTCGCTGAAACGGCGCCGGTTATATAGATTGGTCAATGGGTCGTGATCAGCCAGCCATGCCAAATGACCTTCCACGCGTTTGTATTCAGTGATATCGAGACCTACCGATAAGATCATGGAAGGATCTTCCCCTGCATGCCAGGTTAAGCGCGAATGCAGCCAGGCGATATGTCGTTTTGAATCATCCTTGCATAGTACTACGGCTTCGTGCCGCAACTGGTCGCGGTGCCCCTGCCGGATTTCCAGCATATGCGCATCCAGATTATAATGTTCGCTGTCGGGCGCCAGTAGTTCCAGGAAATATCTGCCTTGCAGTTCCTGCTCGCTGTAGCGCGTCAGCATCTCGCCGTAAGCATTCAGCATGACTATTTTTCCATCGGCGTCTTGTGTAAGAACAATGACCTGCGCAGTATCCAGCAGATTCTCGATGAAATCCTTTTCCTTGCTGAGCTCGTCTCGCTGGTTGATAAGCATCTTGGTGCGATAGGCGACTTGTTTTTCCAGTTTCTCGAGTCGATGGGAAAGCGTCAACGACGCATCGTACAGCAGATCGATTTCATCTTCCAACAGGCGTTTACGTTGATGGGAGGCGAGCGCACTGCGAAAGCCGCCAAAACCACCGCCAGCCAGCAGTGGCAGAATGGATACCAGATGCTTGAGCCGGGAAAGCGGCCGGGAGAGTACGCTGAATAGGATGATTTCGGAGAGTACGAGTCCAATCAGGCCAATAATGACTATGCGCCAGATAGAGTCCTTGATTGCCTGAACAGTGTCGGTGACTTCAGTGATGATGACCAGTTGTGCCTGATCGGAGGCGCGGATGCCATGCAGGGGCAACAATCTGATCTGGTGATGCCGGTCATTCCATTTGTTCTGTATGCCTTGCCCGATGTTTTCAAGATCGGGGTGTTTTTTTGCTACCTTGTTCAGAATGGCAAGATTTCTTTTGCTGTCCGTTAGCGCAGTAATGCGCACGTTCCATTCCGGGATATGCATGTCGGTGTCTGAGGGGGGGGCGTAGGCATTATCCCTTTGCTTGATGAATAAGCCGATATCGGAACCCGATGCGCGCCTGAAATTGAGGAATACGTCAATCAGCGATGAACCGATGGCAATTACGCCAACCCGCGTGCCATTGATCAGAAGCGGTTCGATGGTATATTGCGTGCAACTTTCAACACAGATCATTGGGGTAGCAGGTTGCTCGCGTGAATTGACCTCCCGGACATGCTCAAGTATGAGATTGTCCCGGTAACCATTGGCTTCAAAATTGCTCCAGCTTGTCAACAGCGATTCGGACGCATCATAAAAACGTACATCTTCTATGTCGTTCTGGATCTGGAAGAGCGTCCAGTAGCGATCAAAGTTTGCGTATATTTGCTCCGGATTTGCCGCCAGCAAGCTGTTTTCCATACCTTTCAAGTAAGGAATGATTTGGATCAGCTCATGTAAATTTTCTGCGCTGCGTCCGATCAGGCTCTCAACTTCCCTGGCATAGCGCTGGTATTGCGTCTCCCTTTGCTGTTCGATGCTGTCCAGCAGACTCTGGTAGTTAATGACGCTGAATGTCGTCACCACGAGCAACAGAATCAGGCTGCTCAATGTGGAAATTTTCCAGCTCAAGCCCACGAATGCCCGGGATGGCTGAGGACTGGTTTTTGTTGAAGCGATCGGGTTCTCGGAAATAACCTGTTTCATAGGGCGATGATCAGAATCGGTAGGAAGCCTGGAAAGCAAACAGATTCCAATTCCTTCCGGTGATGGATTGATCAGGGTTATCCAACGGCGAGAGCCAAGCGGTACCATTGATTCGATGATATTCGGCGCTTAGCATAATGGCGGGTGTGGCATTCCAACGTAAACCAAAAGTTAGATCCTTGGCGAACCGGCTATGTGCCGGGAGCTGACGGTTGGTCTGCATGTGAAATTTCTGTCCATCCCGGTCTTTCCTGTCAGTAAATAGTAAATCATAGCGCAGTACGGCTTCCCAGTTGGGGAAAAAGCGATAGATTCCCTGGACATAAATACTTTCGCCTGTCAGTTTTTGATCAATTAGTGGGTGATCAAAATTTTTCCAACGAAACATGCGTAGTGCGTACTCTGAGGTTATGCTCCATTTCTCTGCATTATATTGTGCGGATAGTATCAATGGCGTGAATTTGAATGAACCCGAGGCCAGCTCATCATCAATCGCCGGATCATAGCCTGCATTGACCTGAGCGCCACTGACTGCTAATCGGAACCGCCCGTCAACCTGTTCATAAGCTATTCGGCCGATATAGGAAAGTTTTGTCTCAAGATCTCCTGGTCGCCTACGGTGAAGAATGGCTACTTCGGTGTCGCGATCGTCTACTTGCGGGAACACCGTGCCGAATTGAGCAGTAATATTGCCCCAGTCTGCGCGTGATTCTCCATAAAGCTGGGCGCCATCCGAAGCCAGTGCAAGATTACGCGTGCGATCAAAGTAAATCGACTGGGGTAGCAGTATGCTCGGGCGGGTAAAGGGTACATCGCGCGTATCGTTATAGAATCCCAATGGATTTTTCATGCGGCCCAGACGCATGCCAAACTCTGTGTCGGGCGTATTGATAAAATTGTAATCGAGAAACCCGAAATCGATGCGGATACCGCCCCTGCTGCCTTCACCTGCGCTGCGGTGCAGTAATTGCCCAGACAGTTGCAGCTTTGATAGTGGACGCAGTGATGCGGTTAGGCCGATTTCCCGGAAATCAAAACTGCCATCCCCCGTACTTTTGCCAAAAAAGTTGTTCTTGTTCGTTTTGACATAGCCTTGGCTGAGAAATCCGTGTACGCGCAGCTGATTTAGATGGTCTGAATCCGGATGCTCGTCGGCATGGCTTTTGGGGGATGAAAGGGCGCAGACCAGTGCTGTACAGCCCAACACGGCCGTGACGGAGGTTTTATAGTTATTGGTCGACATGGACAATTTGGACGCTATCATCAATCTGGGTTCCACTTAAATAACCAATTGCTCCCGGTGTGGTCGAAACACGCAGCCGCATTTCTTCTTCCGACTGCACTGTGATCGGCGCCTGACCGGTTCCGGAGAAAATCAAACGGTCCCAGGCGGCGCGCAACTGATACGGAAAAATATTGAGCTTCCGTTTGGCAAACAGGCTGTGTAACGGTGCATCGTCAGGCAGGACAAAAACCCTGATCGGCAGACCATCCTGCCATGTTCTCAAGCGCATGCCGAAAATGGAACGCAACAAGTTTTTGGAAAGCTGTTCAGTGTTGACGCTTGGATGAACGACGGTCTCGACTGTATTGTCGGCCGGCAAGACATTACCGACGAAGAAGAAACTGGCCAGCAGCATCAGCAAAAAGATGCGTCGTTGGCAGCAGTCAAGAATTTCCGTCACAATCAATCGTATCAATGATGATTATCGAGACGCGCGGATGTAATGAGTATTGGATTCTGGTAACCAATTAGCACGTATCGATGTGAGATCAATGGGCCAAATTTTCCCATGGTCTGTGACGAGTTCCCAAATGGCTCTATGGTCCCGGTGCATTCTGTCCAGTACATCGAACAAACAAGCATGGTAAGGACTGCGGATGCCATGATAATGGATCGATGGGCCGATAGGGTTGAGCTGTAAACCGTAAAACCCTAGCAACCTATTCAAGGCAGGATCCATGGATGAGAGCCAGTAATAGATATTGTGCTGCGCACATAGCTTGATAATCCCAACCGCGAGTCCCAGTGACGGGTGAGGACAACGCCGACGTTCCTGGCGCTTGTGTGCTGGATTGGTAGATTGGGAGGGCATATGGAGCTTGCTTCTGCGTCTGAAGAAGTCGCTGAGAACAGCGAAGCGTGATATTTCGGCCGTATGCTGACGGGATGTTTCGTTTAGAGCAAAGCCTGGAAAAAAACGGGTATGCAATTCAGTCGGGAATTTTTTGTGAAGATGTTCTCTGTCGGGAAGGATGAGCCGTGCGGTCCCTAAAAAAATTCCGGTTGGCCGGTGGCGTAGCAAAATATGAACCGAACGTTTATCGTACTCATCACTTTCCAATTCTTCGGGGTAATTTGAGCTGTTGAAACCCGGGATGATGTTATGCACACACAAAATTCGAAAGCGTAAGTTAAAAACTTCTTTAAGCAACTCTTCGGTATCAGCGGTTACGATTTCAAAATATTGATGGAAAGCTGCTTCGATATCGTTCATGACGCTCTCTTGGCGAAGTATGATTTAAAATGAAATCGATAGATTCAGACTGAGTAAACTCTATTGTATGATGCAGACCCGGTTTCAATTCAGTGAATATGTTCGTGATTTGCCTTTATTTTTTTATCTCAGGGCTGGCAGTTTGATCAACTACGCATATGCCTGACATACCCATGGCATGATCAGCGTTTGTTCCTCAATTAATATGTCGTCATAATGAGACATAAAATTAATTCTTGCAATCTATCATGATTTGATAGCAGAGATAAAAGAAAATCAATCAAATTATCAATTTGATCGTGAGAGGTGTTGCTTGTGCCAGTATTCCATCATCATCAACAGCCATACCATGGTGCCATGGTAGCTTGCATGTTCCTGCAAGTGCTGATCAAGTAGCTGATCAATGAAATCCGGACGCACGATATGGCGTGATTTTAGATCGCTCAGACTGTCTGCAGCGATTTCTCTCAAAGGTTTGTGCGATTGCAGCCAGACACCGAATGGCAAGCCAAAGCCATGTTTTTGCTTGGCAATGATTTCATCCGGTAAAAAGCCGCGTAATGCCTGCTTGAAGAAATAGCGTAACTGAGTACCTTTGAGTTTCTGCTGGGGCCGCAATTTACAAGAAAAAGCGGTGATTTGATCACTGATAAGTGGAAAAGCGACTTCCATACCCGCCAGCTGGCAGGCTTGCACAACCTTGGGGAGGTCGTTGTCCGCGAGTGTGAATTTCCAGTCGAACGCAAGCATGCGATTGATTAAACTGCGTGCCTCGATCTCATGGTAAGTTTGCTCGAGCATTGTGGCAGGCTGCTGCGGGTTGATTTGAGCGAGAAACTCCGGGGAAAATACCGTTTCGAATCCATAACGCATCAGCAAATTATAGGTCTCCATTCTGTGCGGCATGGGGACAGTTGCTTGCGCCACATAGCTGCGTGCTTTGCGGGCAAGACTCAGGCCAATATCGGGAGGGATGGATAGCAGCAGTGGTGACAGCAGCTTGTTTCTCAGCGACGCTGGAATCTTTTCGTAGAGCGAGAAAATATGTTGTTTGGCATAGCGTTCATTTCCACCAAACAATTCATCGCCTCCATCACCGCCAAGCAATAAATCGAGCCCATCTGCTTTCGCCATGCGTGCGCAATAATAGGCGGGTATGGCCGAGGCATTGCCAAATGGCTGATCGAAGATGGCGGCAATTTTAGGGATGGTCGCGACCACATCGTCAGGGGTGACATAGTATTCATGATGATCGGTCGAAAAATGGCGGGCTGCAATACGCGCATAATGCATTTCATCGTAACCCGTCGCTTCAAAGCCGATCGAGTAGGTCTTGGCAGGCACGCCGGATATTTCCGTCAGTATGCCAGCCACGGTCGAACTGTCGGTCCCTCCACTCAGAAAAGCGCCGACTCGCTGATGTTGTGTCACTTCTCTGATGCTTTCTTTGAGCAGCGATAGGAATTCTTGTTTGAGGTCAGGGAAGGGGCGATTCAAGTCTTCGTCGAATTTCACATGCGTATAACGCTTGCGCTCAACGCGACCGGCCTGGAAGTGCAGAAACTCACCGGGTAGCAGACGATTCTGTGCCTGATAAATAGTACCGGGCCCCGGGATCATGTGGAAATACAGATAGTTGAACAGCCCTTGCGGATCGATTTGTGAATTGGCTTGTGGATGGCCAAGCAAGGCATCGGTAGATGTGCCGAACAAAATACCTTGATTCAGCACTTGATAGTAGAGCGTGCGCGTGCCCAAGGGATCGGTGGTAAGCACCACTTCTTGCAAATCGCTGTCCACAATGCTGCAGACGAATTCTCCGGTAACTTCTGAGAATATTTTCTCTCTGTTCTGACGCCATTGCTCGGCCAGGACCACGGCAATGCCTTTTGCTTGTGCGCGGTCCTGTAACGTCTTATCCCTGAATGTTATTCTGCCCCATACACCTACTGCCAGACCGTTTGCCTCATGCAGATGCGCATGGCTGGGTTTTGCGGCAACTGTCAGCGCAAAATTATTTTTGGCGATGGTTTGTGCAGGGCTGCCATCGAAACGAATCAGTGGATTGCGCATGCGTTCGCTGATCTGCTGATTCTCGGTCGCTGTGGAGCCCGCTACCAGCCAACCACATATGCCGCTCATGTCATCTCCTTGTCTTTATTATCTATTTGATATGACGGTTAAGTCAGTTTTCCTGGGTGTCCCAGAAAATAACAATTTATGCTTTTTATAACAATCATTTCTAGCATTATACGAGCTTCCCTGGCAGACAGAGAACAGTAGTGAGTATGCCCGGTTTGTTGTTCAGAGAAGCGTGGTCAAAGTGTTCTCAGTTGCTTAAGGGCTCGTTAATAAATAACTTGAGCATACGCTGGGGTCGCTTTTGGCGCAGACCAAGGCGCAGGACACGCCGTTGTGTCATTCACAACAAGTGGCTTGCAGCGCCGGTCTGCGCCAAAAGCGACCCCAGCCCGAAGGGTTGTTGCGTATTCGGGTATCTGCGGCGTTGCGAGACTTGCGAATGGAACGACCATTCGGCTTTGCCTCGCGCCTTGCATCTTTCCCGAATACGTAACAACGTATGCCCAAGTTATTCATTAACGAGCCCTAAACTAAAACTTCCATTGGGGGCGGGTGGCTAAGAAAAGAGGTGGGGCTGGCAGTCAGTCCATAGGCACCGGACTGAAAGATGACAATGAAGTCTCCTGGTTCGGCCTTGGACAGCTTCATCCGGTCAGCGAGTAAATCCAGCGGTGTGCAGAGCGGTCCGACCACTGAAGCTATTTCGGTTTCGGTCAGGTGCATTTTGTTTCCGACAGCAACCGGGTAATTTTTACGGATCACTTGGCCAAAGTTGCCAGATGCGGCCAGATGATGATGCAGGCCGCCGTTCGTCACCAAAAATATTTGTTCTCTCGATATTTTCTTTTCGAGTACCTGGCAGACATAAATGCCTGCTTCCGCAACGATATAGCGACCCAGCTCGATCACAAACCGAGTGTCTGGCAATCGGGGTTTGATTGCCATTAGCAACTGGCCCAGGTTGGCCCCTACTGCACTCAGGTCAAGCGGCGTATCTCCGGGAAAATAGGGGATACCAAATCCGCCGCCGATATTGATGTGCCGAACTGGCATGGGTGAGATCGAGGCCAGTTGCAAGCCAAGCTGCAGGGTTTTTTCATGCGCTTCCTGGATTGCGTCTACCTTGAGATTCTGAGAGCCGCTGAAGATATGCAGTCCTTCAAACGCCAGCTTCAGTGCTGCGATACGGTTCAGGACCGCAGGAACGCGTTCAGCGTCAATACCGAACTGTTTGGATCCTCCCCCCATCTTCATACCGGATGCTTTTAACTCGAAGTCGGGATTGACGCGTATGGCCACTTTGGGGTGAAACCCCGTTGCATGGGCCAGTTCGGCGATTTGTTCCAGTTCGGTTTCCGATTCCACGTTCAGAATGATCCCGGCAGCAATGGCGCAGGCGAGTTCCTGCCGGCTTTTGCCAGGCCCTGCAAAACTGATGTTCTCGGGAGAGACGCCTGCATTGAGTGCCACCTGCATTTCTCCAACAGAGGCCACATCAATGCCATCAACCAGGTTTGCCAGATGCTGTACAACAGCTGGCATGGGATTGGCCTTCATTGCGTAATGCAGGTGTATGTTGGGGGGCAAGTGCTGCCTCAGGGAATTGACGCGGGTGGTAATCAGTTGCCGGTCATAAGCGTAAAAAGGCGTGGATCCGACTCGCTGGGCCAGGCGTGTGAGAGGCATATCGCCAATGACCAGACAGTGATCCTGCACGGGAAATTGGGTCATGGGTGCGTGTTGAGGATGGGTGGTCTTCATGTTTATGCTGTGATGAAAGCTTGTTCAAATACCGTGGCGAGACTTTTGCGGTCAATTTTTCCATTTGGATTGCGCGGCAGGCTGGCTTGCCTCAATTCGATGAGGCTGGGCAACATGAACGCGGGCAAGTGTTTTTTGCAAGCAGCCAGTAAAATCTCTGGTGACACATCGAGGTTTTCCTTGGGTACTGCAACGACGACGATGGCCTGACCGAGCGCAGGATGCGGCACGCCAAAAGCCGCGGCCTCGATCACTTTTTCGGTTGCGTAAATCACTTCTTCGACTTCGGTCGGGCTGACGCGATAGCCGGAGGTCTTGATCATGTCATCGCGGCGGCCGATAAAGTATAAATAGCCTTCTTCATCCATGCGTACCGTATCGCCTGACCACACTGCAAGCTCCGGTATGGTCAGGCCAGGTTGACGCGGTGTGAGTGAACGGAAACAGGCCGCCGTTTTGTCGGCATCGTTCCAATAACCCATTGAAACGAGCGGGCCACGATGGACAAGTTCGCCGGGTTCGCCTGGCGCACAGTGGGAGCCATCCTCTCGCAAAACCATGACTTCAACGTTGGGAATGGCCTTGCCCATGGAATCGGGGCGTTTGTCTATTTGTTCCGGCGGCAGATAGGTTGACCGGAAGGCCTCGGTTAAACCATACATCAGAAAGACTTGTGTATTGGGCAGGGCGCTCCGCAGACGTGCCAAAGTCGAGCGCGGCATGGCGCCACCCGAGTTGGTAATGTAGCGCAGAGTCTTGATATCCTGCCAGTCCAGATGTGAAAGCTGTGTCCATAGCGGCGGCACTGCCGCCAATCCGCTGACATGCTGCTTTTTGATAAGCGTGAGAATATCACGTGGGAGCAGATAGTTCATGAGGATGCTGGTTGCCCCGACATGGAAAGCAGTTGTCAATTGATTCAGGCCATAATCGAAACTGAGCGGCAGGACAGCAAGGATTCGGTCTTCAGCGTGATTGCGTAAGTATTGAGAAACACTTTTGGCGCCGGTTACAAGATTGCGGTGAGAGAGCACCACGCCCTTCGGTTTGCCTGTGCTGCCGGAAGTATATAAAATCGCGGCCATATCACTATCGATACAGTGCGGGGCATACATCATTCCAAATGGTTTTTGCAGCTGCTGCCAGTGCACGATTTCCAGTCCGGCAATCAACGGCCATTCTTTTGTCTCGCCCACTACGATTATTCTTTGTAAATCATGGCAGTTTGGCAGCACCGATTTGAGTAACGCCAGCCGTTCGGCGGAAGTGACCAGTATCCTGACATTGCAGTCATTGAGAATATAAGAGACTTGTTCAGCTTTGAGCAATGGGTTGATCGGGACGAATACCCCGCCTGCGGCAGATGCGCCAAACAAGGCGATGACCGTTTCGAATCGTTTTTCCAGGTAGACCGCCAGACGTTCCCCGCGCTTGAATCCCAACGCTTGCAGGGCGCCGGCGGTCGATTGAACCGCACCGGCCAGCGTTGGATAGTCCATATGTTGCTTGTGGTCAATCAGCGCATCGGATTGCGCGCCTCTCTCGGCGGATTGGTAAATCAGTTCGTGAAAAAGATTAGGCATATCATTGGATTGTTGACTGGCAGTCTTGCCCCGTAAATCATTGTTGAAAATAAATGTTATATTGAAAAAGGCGCATTATCGCAAGTGCCGTGACGTATTTGCCTGATGCACTGGCACTTGCTGTATGAGCTCGAAGCAGATGCATTATATCCGGTCCAGTTTGCCGAACAGAGGGTGCTGATATTCCGTCATTTACTTGAGTCCATGCCGGTTCATCAAGTCATAGAGCGTGGGCCGGGTGACGCCCAGTAGCTCGGCAGCCCTGGCGATATTGCCATCTACTCTGGCTAATGCCTTGACCAGGGTTTCGCATTCGACCTTGTCCCGGGCTTCGCGCAGCGTCGCGGGTTGCGAAGAAACGTTTGCTGGCTGTAATCCCAGGTCCTCTGCCGTGATTTGAGGGCCTTCTGCCATGATGACCGCGCGTTTGATGCAGTTTTCGATTTCACGCACGTTACCCGGCCAGTGGTGGCTATCAATCGCATCCAGTGCGTCCTGACTGAAATTCAATGACTGACGCTTTTCTTTGGCATAGAACTGATTTTTGAAGTGATGGGCAAGCAAGATGGCATCACCGACACGATCCCGCAAGGCGGGAATCGGGATGCTGATTTCGCATAAACGGTAATATAAATCCTCGCGGAACGTGCCGCTCCCGATCATTGCCCGCAAATCCCGATGTGTTGCGCAGACAATACGCACATCCATTGGAATTTCTTCTCTTCCTCCTACACGTTCAATTACGCGTTCTTGCAGGAATCTCAATAGCTTGGCCTGTAACGAGAGGGGCAGATCACCGACTTCATCCAGAAAAAATGTACCCTCCTGGGCCAGCTCGATTTTGCCCGGAGTTTGTTTGGCGGCGCCGGTAAAGGCGCCTTTTTCATAACCAAACAGCTCTGCCTCCAGCAATGTTTCAGGGATGGCTGCACAATTGACCGCTATCAGGCGTTTCTTTTTTCTATTGCTGAGTTGATGCAGTGCTTTGGCCAGTACTTCCTTGCCAGTCCCGCTTTCTCCGAGCAGTGTCACTGTCACATCGGACGAAGCAACCCGTTCGATTTGCTGGCATATTTTGATCATGTTGGGATCGCCGGTGATGAAATCCGAAATCGGCGAAGCCGAGCATGATTGGAGCAACTTCCGATTTTCGCGTTGTAACTGGTGCAGATAGAAGGCTCTATCCACGATCAGGTTCAGAACGCTGGCATCAAAAGGTTTTTGATGAAAATCGTAGGCCCCCAGGTCTATCGCTTTTAGAGCATTGGCGCGATTCTGGTTGCCTGTTAAAACAATGACTTTGATATCGGGTGTCAGTGCCAGAATTTGCTGAAGCGTGGCCAAGCCTTCCGATGCGCCATCTGGATCAGGGGGCAGACCGAGGTCCATGGTGACGACTGCTGGCTCATGCCGGCGAACTTGCGCAAGCGCGCTTTCCCGGTCAGATGCGACAATCACCTCACAATTATCGAAGCTCCAGCGTAATTGTTTTTGTAGCCCTGGGTCATCTTCCACTACGAGCAGTTTTTTTGAGTCCTTGTTCATTTTCATGCTGTAAGAAATCGTGTAGCGCCAGCCAACATGGCGATTTTGCAGAAGCGCTTCAATGTTTGTTGAAACGGTGTGTAAGTTTTATCGACATGTTTCCATGAAAATTAATGGTTGAATCCTGTTTGCAAGCGGGGAAATTCCTCTGCCGGTGTATAAACGCATAGGATAAGACGTTTACGTAAGGGCCCGTTATTTTCATTATCGAGCCCTAAGGATCAAAAATCCTTGCAACGCTTTCAGGTGCCTAAGCGTTTTCTCCAGCAGTTAATGCTCTCAAGAAACACCTCCCAAGCAACTGATTTAACACAACATATTTAAGATAGATTTTCATTAACAACGAGTTTCATTCCCATTTCCTCAGCACGATGAGCCAGATTCCGCAATACACGCTGGCGGTATCGTTCCTCGTAATAATCCTGGCCTCGATCGGTATATTCCTCACCTTTAGTGAGCATCGTGTAAATTAGCCGCGCCAGTTTGTGTGCAGCCGCAGTCACAGCTTTGGGCTTGTCCATGCGCGCACACATTCTTCGGAAGTACGCACCTAGCGCAGATTTGCTGCTGCGCAATGCCGCCGCGGCCAGCTTCAAGGCTTGGGCCGCGCGGTTGGTTACCCGTTTGGTCTTGCCGCTCATCACTTTGCCGCCGGTAATCTTGGTACCCGGACACAGTCCCAGCCAACTCGTGAAACGGCCGACCGTTGTAAAACGGGTCATGTCTGCTCCGGTCTCAGAGATTACCGCGAGTGCGGTAGTGACATCGATACCATCAATGCGCGTGAGATCTACGCCACACATCCTGTACAGTTGCGTACGTAGATCAAACTTTGGTGCGTTGCGGGGACGACTGCGCTTCTTGCTTTTGGGTGGCTCACCATCATGTACTTGCAAGCTTTTCAATTGGGTTTCAATTTCTCGATCACACTCGGCCAGTTGCAAACCGATAAAGTCGAACATGGCGAGTGCCTGTTTAAGCGCAAACAGGTGTTCGGTACGCCAGTTGCCTTGCAGGCTTTTGGCAATCTCGTCCTCGCTGGCGCGGATACGTATATTTTTTATTGCGGCCAATACCTGCCCATCTCGCTCGCCAGCAACAATGGCGCGCAGAATCTTCTGCCCTGTTTCTCCCACGACGTCGGAGATAACGTTGGCGAGTTGAATATTCATTTGCGTAAGCGCTTTTTGCATGTGCTGCACATGACGCCCCTGGGTTTTCAGGAGCATTCCTCGCTGGCGCCACAGCGAGCGCAATACACATACTTCATCAGACGGACGAAATGCGCCACGAAGCAAGCCATAGGTCATGAGCTGTTGCAGCCATTGACAATCAAGTACATCGGATTTACGGCCCGAGACGTTCTTGACATGACGTGCGTTGACTAACAATACGGTGAAACCGCGCGACTCCAGTAATTCGAACAAGGGAATCCAGTTCACACCCGTGGATTCCATGGCAACTGTATCTACGCCGCAGGCGTCAAGCCAGTCGGCCAAGGCATTAAGATCATCCGTGAAACTCGGAAACTCCCGTACCGGCTCATCATCCCGGTCAGGTGGCACGACAACAAAGTGAGAGGCGCTGCCAATGTCGATGCCGGCTGCATTGGGGTGGGTGATGGTCAGGGCAGTCCGCGATTTGCCCGGCTTAAGCTTGATCGTGCGATTGCATCTTGGCATGGTTTGCTCCATCATTCGTTGTGAAATGGGGCGCTGCATCGGGTACGTTGTCTTGCTCACTCTCTCAAACGGGATATCGTCCCTGCGGCTATAATCCGCCGAGTCGATTCACCAATGTCGATAACGTCACCCATGACCACGCTATTCTACGGGCAATATGCACCATTGCTATATCGGTCTTTTGCAGCGCCACATCTCACTTTGCCATAAGCTAGCTACTTTGTGTTTCTTCGGCGCGATTTGCGGCATCCGGCCGATTACTTCGCTATTCTATTGGTTATCTAGAATAGCAGGCAACTGAATACTCCGGGTTTATTCAGCCTCTCTTCTGTGCTTGCCATGTGGCGGATGCGCCTGGCTGCCCTGGGCGGAGCGCTCGACCCGAATTTGGTAGGCTGCGTGACAAGCGACACAGGTTTGCATGGTATCACTCAGCCGTTTTTGAATGGCACCCGCATTGTTGGTGGATTCGGCCTCAGCTGCGATTTGATCAAAGCCATGGTGTACACTCATGCCCATTTTCATGAAAGCTTCGGGCAGCACCGAGCGAAGATGGTTTTCCCCTTTATGTGGCATGGTTGTGCCCAGTGCACGCGCATGCTTGGCGACTGCCGCCATATCCTCTTCGCTCAGTGACTGTATGATCGCCTGCGTGCCCTGTAACAGCGCGCGCATTTCGGAGAGGATATGGTGCCGCTGCATGGCATTGAGCTGAAGTGTTTGTCGCGTATCCGGATCGCTGGCCAGGATGGAAGCGGAGAGCATCACAGACAGCAGGCCCGTAGCGATCAAAGAGATTTTTTTCATGGGAGATAGTCCTTTCTATGGATGTGGAATCATACTCGGGGGATAGAGTTGCAGTGTCCGTTCAGGTGGACCTGGTAAAAAAGCGCTGCTGTTTCCAGTTGCCCAGTCATGGTGGCCGCTGCCATAGTAGGGAGAGAGAGGATGGCCGCTTTGCCCGCCAGGCATGTGAAAGAATCCGGATTCCTCCTGGCCGGGGGTGACGACAAAACGGAGTGAGGCGCCGAAGCTTTTCACTTGCACACGTGGCATGTGGTGATCGCCAGGCATGGGATCTGCCGGCATGTCCAGCCACTTTGCGATCCACGCCGGCAGGGCGCGGCTGAGTGGATGCCGGATTTCAGCGGTATTCTGCTCTCCCCAAGTGTGCGCGGCAATGCCGCCAGGCCGGGTTAGCATTTGTTTCGCAATATGTTTTGCGCATGCTGCCAGCAAGCCATTCCAATTGTCGTGGCCAGGTGGCAGCAAGTGTGGTGGTTGCTGTTCAATCAGTTTCCACACGGCATGCTCGGCCTGGCTCAAGCGTGGGGGCATGAAATCTGGAAATTTCAGTTTGATCATGGCGGTAAAGCCGCTCAATGTGTGTCTCATGACCTCATGACGAAAATCGCGAACGACCCGGTAGGCGACAGAGTGGGGCGAGGCCTGGCCATCCCAGTCGCGCAACGCTTGCTCTATTTCCACGCGCCAAACTGCAGTGGAAGGCGTATTTTGTAGCGTTTGCTCAAGCAAGTGTTTCCAGCGGGTGAGCAGCAGTGCGCGGCTATCCAGTTGAATTGCGAGCAGATCAGTGGGCAAAAAATGGTCGCGTGCATGCAATTGGTCACGGATTTGCTTACTGCGTGCGCCCAGTTCATAACCACCGTCACCCAGCCGATCAAGCAAATCACCATCGATCATTCTCGAGTTTCCATTCCAGAGGCGCATGCCCGGCGGGTTCTTGATCAGCGGGTAATGCGTGTGGTCAAGCCAGCCATTCCAACCGATTGGCTGGCTGCCCCAGTTTGCCGGTAGACTGAAGTCGTAGTCACCCATGCGTGCAGGTATGCGGCCACCGATTGTCCAGGCAATGTTCCCCTGTCGATCACCGACAATGAAATTTTGTGCCGGAATGCCTGCTTTCTGTGCGATGGTGGCGGCTTGGTCGGCACTGGTCGTCCGTTCAAGTTCGATGAGGTCGAGATTGACGGCGCCTGGCCGGTGTGCTGCCCAGGCCAGTGCCAGCGGTGCGCCGTCATGATCCCTGGCCAGGATGGGTCCCCATTCCGTTTCATGGATTTCCAGCGTTTCATCAGGCGCACCGTTTACGCGCAATGTTTCCCGCTGGGTCGAGAGGGTTTTCCACTGGCCATGATTGTAGTAACGGGAGGCGTCGGCTGGATCAAGCGTGATTCTCACCCAATCGGCAAAATCCCCATACGCATTGGTAAAGCCCCATGCGATATGCCGATTGGCGCCAACAACTATGGCCGGGGTACCAGGCAGACTGACACCGTTAATATCAATGCTTTGGTGCGGTTGCGCGGGGTCTGGATAAATCAGGCGCGTGCGGAACCATAAACTGGGTGCTCGTAAGGGCAAATGTAGATCGTTTGCTACCAATGCGCCATTTGTCGCCAGCTCTCCCGCCACGGCAAAGCTATTGCTGCCCGCAGCAGGCACTTCCTCAAAATCTATGTCCTGGATAAGATGCTGATCGAGTGCGCGCAAATCGATATCAGTCATTGCAGGATGAGGGGGCCATTTGAATTTGTTGCCATTCAGCGGCGCATCCCATTCACCGCCACTGGCAACCAGAAACCGATAGGCTGACTCCGGCAACGCCGCATGCATGACTGAAAGCCCCAGCTCGCGATCAATACTGCCCTCCTGCAGTGTCATGTACATCGCTATGACGACTAACAAACTGTCCTCGCTGCGCCAGGGGTGCGGAGTGGTTTGTGTCAGCAGGTATCCGAATGGGCGTACCTGCAAGCTGTCCAGTCCTTGATTGACGCCATCCCGATAAGCAGCGAGCAGGTCACGCTGATCATCGGGTAATTCCGCCAGCATGGCACGGACACGCGCCCGCATGCGGTGTGCGCGATTTCTGCGATCAGCCGGTAATGCCACAGCACCAAATAGTTCCGCCAGTTCGCCCGCAGCTTGACGACGCAGCAGATCCATTTCGAAGAAACGTTCTTGCGCATGAATGAAACCCAGGCTGCGCGCCAGATCGGAACGGTTTTCGGCGCGCAAGGTAACACTGCCCAACGCATCTCGCTCGGCTGCTACGGTGCTGAGCAGGCCAGCAAGGGGGTGCTTCCCTTCATAAGCGGGTAGACTGCCTTGCAGGAGTAGCCAGATGAGGACCAGACTGGCCATCGCCAGGGCAAACAAAAAGATCAGAAGTCTGCGCAACATGTTGTCACACTTTGGAATATCAGGTTGAACAAGCTGAAAGGCATGACAACGATGAACAGGATCATTGAGCCATTATTTGCAGTTTTGACGCAATCCGTTTGCATGATAAGCGCTCAGGATGGGGTCGCTAAGGCATCAAGCTGTTGGCGTATTGTTTCGATACGTCTGCGATTGACGCCCAGATCACTCCTGCCGAGACGCGAGGCGGAGCGTACATGAATAACATTGCTATTGGGGTCGAACCAGAATTCCGCATCATCCACGAATTTCAGTAAAGGGGTCGTGAATTGGGCATAGAGATAATCGGATTGGCTTTCGATAAGTTGTGCGCCGGCAGTGGCTTCAATGATTGCCTTGATCAAACCCAGTGTATTCTGTCCGTCACCATATACGGCCAAAGGAGAAATATCGGCATAGCCTTGTTGCGGGTGTTCCGGATAGAGTTTGGCCTGACTCGTGACGCTATTGGGTGTGGCAGCGGGGGGCTTGAGTTTGCCGTCGCGAACGCCCAGATCGCCGGGTCTGTTGCCCTTGAATAACCCTGACTGGCCCGCCAGGACGGTAACCAGTACGATCACAGCGATGAGGATGAGGCACCATTTAATCAGCAACATATGTCATTCCTTCAGAAGTATGGAAGTATGGGCTTGACCAGCAAACAGTATGTCATGGTATCGATCTGAATGGAATTGGCTCTTGGGGAGAGGCCGATTGATTCCATTAATTGCAGGTCGGGGGATGTCACAGCGATCCGGTGCTTGCCGGTTCTTGCATGGCATCAATGAATTTCGCAGGACTGGGCTGCTGCAATATGTCCACAATTCCTGTGGATAAGTTTGTGTGTTGTTTGGTGATGCGCATACTAACACCCTGTTTTAGAAAGCCATTTGGCAATTTGCTGAAATTTTGAGCAAATGGATTTGTCTTTCAAGAACCACTGGCCATGTGTTGTCCCGGAGTTGTTCATGGCGGGTTGCCGGTTGTTTGCTGCTGAATGACGGGTGTGGATTGTTTGGGCAATATCAGGCAAAATTGGCAAGCAAAACATCATAATAAGCCGTTTGATGGATCGCTCTGGCTCCTGTTTCATTCAGACTAGGAGGCTATCCGAGAATAGGCTGATCTACGCATAATAACCCGACCCGTCATCGTTTTGCGGTGTGTCAACGCACCCTGCTGCGATGGGACGCTCCATGATACTTCCTGTTGCCTCTTTCATCATAAGCCCGGTCGATGATGCCTTAAATAGCGTCGAATGAGTTTTCTTTCAAGCTTTACTTGCGCCAGGATGGGTCGCGCTTAACGAACCTAATCTTTACATTCAGTCATGCTTACAATTCGCAATCTTACTTTTCTGCAAAACGGTGCTCCCCTGTTGCATGAGATCAACTTGCAGGTCTTCTCCGGCCAGCGGATTGGTTTGGTCGGCAAGAATGGTTGCGGTAAATCGACGCTGTTTCGCTTGATAAAAGGCGAGGCGCTGCCCGAACAGGGCGAGATTGCGCTGCAAGCCGGCAAGACGATTACTTCCGTTGAGCAGGAGATTATGGCTTCCGATCAGTCTGCACTGGCTTTCGTGCTGGATGGCGATCTGGAATTGCGCCGGTTGCAAGAGATATTGGCACGCGATTCGCATGATTCTGACTGGTTTGAAGCGCAGCATCGCTTCGAGGCCATCGATGGTTATGGTGCGCAAGCGCGTGCGGCGCAGCTGTTGAATGGACTGGGGTTTTCTCAGGAAGCACTGGGTCAGCCGGTCAGGAATTTTTCTGGTGGATGGCGGATGCGTCTCAATCTCGCGCGGGCACTGATGTGCCGCGCAGATTTGCTGCTCCTGGATGAACCAACCAATCACCTCGACCTGGAAGCCATTATGTGGCTGGAACAATACCTGGCGCGTTATCCGGGTAGCTTGATCATGGTCTCGCATGATCGCGAATTTCTGAATGCCTGCGTCAATCGTATTGCGCATATTCATGATCGCACGCTGGATACCTACAGTGGCCATTACGATGACTTCGAACAGGCACGGGCAGAGCGCATTGCGCAACAAGCCCAGGCATTCCAGCAACAGCAGCGGCAGATTGCGCATATGGAAGATTTTGTGCGCCGCTTCCGTGCCAAGGCAACCAAAGCCAAACAAGCGCAAAGCCGTATCAAGGCGCTGGAGCGCCTGGTGCGGATTACACCCGTGCAGGACGGGACGGAACAATATCGGTTGAAACTCGAGGCCCCGGAGCGCGGGCCGGATTTATTGCTGCAGGCTGAGGGCGCGAGTTTCAGCTATGACGGCCATAAAATATTCACAGACGCCAATCTCGTCTTGCGTGCCGGTGCACGTGTTGCGCTCATGGGGCCGAATGGCGCGGGTAAGTCGACGTTGATTAAACTGCTGATAGGCGAACTTCAGCCGGTTTCTGGCCGCGTAAGTATCCATCCGGATATACGCACCGGCTATTTTGCCCAGCATCAATTGGAACATCTCAGCGGCGACTTGACACCATTGCAGCATATGCAGCAGCTGGCACCCAAGCAAACGGAGCTTGATCTGAGAACTTATCTGGGACGCTTTGGCCTGGCGGGAGATGAGGAAAATCGGCCGGTGGCCACATTCTCCGGGGGCGAGAAAAGCCGATTGGCGTTTGCGTTGCTAGCATTCCAGCAACCCCATTTGCTCTTGCTGGATGAGCCAACCAATCACCTTGATCTGGATATGCGTGATGCATTGACATTGGCGCTCGAGGAATATACGGGTGCGGTTGTGTTGGTTTCGCATGACCGCAGCCTGATCCGGGCCGTGGCGGATGAGCTGTGGCTGGTAGCGGATGGGGAGGCGCGGCCCTTCGAGGGTGACCTGGAAGATTACAGGCAATGGTTGGAGGGCCGTGGCGCGCTGGTGGCGGATAAATCCAAACCTGCCAAGGTGATTCGCAAGCCTGCGCCACGCCCCAACAAAAAGGCGCTGCAATCCAGGCAGACCAAGCTGGATGTGTCTTTGTCTGCTGCCCAAGCAGAATTGGCCGCCATCAATCACCAATTGGCCGATCCGGCGACGTATACCGATTCACAGTCGGAGAAGATTGCCCGGCTCAATCAGCGGCGCCAGGAACTCGAAGCTAAAATTGAACAACTCGAGGAAGATTGGCTGGCACTGGAACTGGCGATGGAGGCTTGCAAATAATCGCCAGTCGCGCGTAGCAAACGGTTTTGCGTATCACGACAGCAATTTGACTAAAGTCAGAAAAAAAATGTGCCGATGATTGATTTTCACTGCCGGTTGAACCAAGTAGTTTCAGCGGCGTGAAAAAAATAGATCGTAGAGTGAGAAGAACGTTGTTCTTTAACATTTTTTTCTGAATGGAGATCACTATGAAAAAAGTTTTTCTGGTTTTCCTGGCACTTTTTGTTTTCAATATCCCGGTTTTTGCTGCAGTCAATATCAATACCGCCACCCAGTCCGATCTTGAAGCGTTGAAAGGGATAGGGCCAGTCAAGGCAAAAGCGATCATCGAACACCGTAACAAGCATGGTTTGTTCCAGTCAATCGAGGATTTAGCCAGTGTCAATGGAATTGGCGCCGGTATGATCAGACAGCTTGGCGATCAAATAACGACTCAGGATGGCAGTGTGATTGACCAAGCGATGGAAACGCAATGATTCTCCAGTCAGAATAGCAAACCTGATACGATCAACAATCTTTTGTGAATAAGCCCCGCATGATGAAAGTCATGGGGGGCTTTCTGATTCAACTGTAGAGCGGATGTATGGGTTTATCTGTGAGATAATCAGGTTTTGTTCATAACTGTCTATGCTTGGCTTATGTATAAGACTATCCAGAATTTCGTCGGCCATACGCCCCTGGTCAAACTCAAACGCATATCTGGAGATACCGGGAATGTCATCTTAGCCAAACTGGAAGGCAATAACCCAGCTGGCTCGGTCAAAGACAGACCGGCTTTTTCCATGATCATGCGTGCGCAGCAACGAGGCGACATCAAACCAGGCGATACGCTGATCGAGGCAACCAGCGGGAATACTGGGATAGCGCTGGCCATGACGGCCGCGATGATGGGGTATCGAATGATCCTGGTGATGCCGGAGAATCAAAGTGTGGAGCGGCGTCAGGTGATGTCTGCATTTGGCGCTGAAATCATTCTGACGCCCAAAGAGGGCAGCATGGAACAGGCCCGCGATACCGCCGAACAAATGCGTGATGCCGGTCAGGGCATCATTCTCGATCAGTTTGCCAATCCTGATAATCCATTGGCCCATTATGAAGGAACAGCTCCCGAGATTTGGCATGAGACCGACGGCCGGATTACGCATTTTGTAAGCAGCATGGGCACAACTGGCACCATCATGGGGTGCGCCAGATACTTCATGGAAAAGAATCCGGAGATAGAGATTGTCGGTGTCCAGCCGCAGGAAGGTGCCCAGATTCCAGGGATACGCAAGTGGCCGGAAGCTTATCTGCCAAAAATTTACAAGCCGGAGCTGGTCGACCGTGTCCTGCTGGTGTCCCAACAGGAAGCCGAGGAGATGACGCTCCGTTTGGCGCGGGAGGAAGGCATCTTTACCGGCATTTCTTCTGGCGGTGCGCTGGCTGCTGCACTGAAGGTTTCAGCTCGGGTCAGCGACGCGGTCATTGTTTTCATCGTCTGTGACCGGGGAGACCGTTATCTATCGACCGGAGTCTTCGCTTCCCGAGGGGCCTGAAACCAGGGAGGTTTCGTGGCAATATCCTGTCATATTAATTGGACGGGCTGCTGGTGTGGGCGAACGCTCTGTTCATGGCTGGCTGCCTTGGCTTGTCTGGTTTCCGTTTCAGCACAGGCAGCTATTCCATCCTTTACTTTCACGCTTGAGAAAGTTCAGCATCCTGCTTTCAGTGCAAGGTCGGTCGAGTTCCATTTGAGCGGCGCGCCAATGCCACACCTTGAAATCAACCTGGATGAGTTGCTTATCGGGGAAAGCGTGTGGCGCAATCTGCGCTTCTCCTGCGAACGTCTCAATATTGGCCGCCAGTCGATCGACTGTGATGCAGGCCAGTTGCAACTGGCCGGTAAACATTTGCCGGTTTCATTGCAGCTGTTTTTGCGGCAGAAAAAAATTGTCCTGACCATCGAACCCGCCAGAAGAGAAAAATGGCATCTGGCCGTGGCATGGCGCCCGGAAGGATGGCAAAGCTCGCTGCGCATAGTAAATGGGCAGGGAAGGCGCCTGGCCGGCTTGTTGCCGCAGTATGCAGCCTGGCCGCAACTTCGGCAGGCAAGAATCAATGGCACAATCGGTCTGAGTGGGCGCGAAACCTTGCTGACGGAATGGGCCGCGAAACTGGCGATCACGGAATTATCCTTCAGTGACGCCGAGGGTTTGCGTGCCGGTGAAGATGTGCATTTGCAGCTGGAGGCGGATGCGCAACGAAAGCAGCAGGGTAGCTGGCAGTGGCGGGGCCAGCTTGCCTGGTTGGCGGGTGGGGTGTTTTGGCAGCCTTTTTATTTTACTGGTGGCGGTCATCGGTTGGCTGTCAGCGGTACGAGCAACGGACAGTCTCTGCGTATAGAGCGAGGGGAGCTGGCGTTGTCGGGTATCGGTCAGGTCGCATTTTCCGGGGAAGTCGAGCGCCCGGCGCTGGCGCTGCGTCAAGCGCGGCTGCGGGCGGAGAATTTGGAGATGGCTGCTTTATTCAAGTCCATCATCCAGCCGCTGGCTGCAGAAACAGCTTGGGCCGAAACCGAGGCCAGCGGTCGGGCAGGCTTCAGCTGGCATTATCAAGACACCGGGCAACAATCGTTGCTGCTTGATTTGCAGGATGTGACCCTGATCGATACCCGTGAGCGTTTCTCGTTCGAGGGGCTGGTTGCAAATATTCCTTGGCAAAGCAATGGGCGGTCGACTGGAACCATTCGGCTTGAGCACGGCCAGATTTTGCGGATCCCGCTGGGTTCGGTGCACTTTTCTCTCGAGACCGAAGGCATGCATTTCAGCGTGCCTTATGTGGAGCTGCCAGTGCTGGACGGCAAAGTGGTGGTGGAAAATTTCAATGCTTCGCGGCAAGCGACTGATTGGCAATGGCAATTCAATGGACGGCTCTTCCCCGTATCCATGGAGAAACTGACGGAAGCACTGCAGATCCAGCCCATGTTCGGTACCCTGTCCGGCATCATTCCTAAAATGAATTATGCTGCTTCCGTCATGACGATGGAAGGGGTGCTCGTTTTCAACTTGTTTGACGGCGTGGTGGTGGCGCGAAATCTGGTGCTGACCGAGCCCCTCAGCCGAACCCCTCATTTGACCATGGATATGGCGATGCACCATATCGATCTCGATTTGCTGACACGGGCCTATTCATTTGGCAGAATACAAGGACGGGTGGATGTCGAGGTCAGTGATCTCGAGCTCGTCAATTGGGAGCCGGTCAGGTTTGATGCCAGCCTTGCCAGCAGTCCGGGTCGCTATAAGCGGCGTATCAGCCAAGCAGCGATCCAGAATCTGACGGCCTTAGGTGGCGCGTCGGCCATGCCGGCGATCCAGCGGCGCTTGCTAAGTTTTTTTGAGCAATTCAGATACGCCGAGATAGGCTGGCGCTGTCGATTGCGCGGCAGTGTCTGTCAGATGGGAGGGATCGAACCAGCGTCCAGCAACGAACGGGGTTATGTGTTGGTCAAAGGAAGTGGTGTGCCGGCAATTACCATCACGGGCTATAATCGGCAAGTGGACTGGCCGGAACTGATCAAACGTCTGGAGCATGCCATCAAAAGCGGCAGTCCCATCATTCATTAAAATGCTATGACAAAAAGATACTTGGTTCCGGTATTGCTGATATTTGCTGGATTGTTGCTATCCGCATGTGTCACGATCAATATTTACTTTCCGGCCGCCGCAGCAGAGAAGGTCGCCGACAAAATCATCGAGGAAGTGTGGCAGATTGAAGAACCGGCGGCGACAGAGAGCGAAGCGGGTGAGCGCACATCACAATGATCCGGTTGTTTACTCATCGTTATTTGATTGAAAGGGGTACACTCATGCCTATCGTAATATGGCGGCTAATGCTACTGGTTTTGTTGTGTTTGCCGGGGATCGGTCAAGCCGTAGCCGACCTGGAAGCGAATACCCCTGCAATTACGCGGCTCAAGCAAAGCATGCAGCAGCGCCATAGCCAGCTGGAGTCCTACTATAACAGCGGTGCGGTCGGTCTGACTCGCGATGGATTGATCATGCTGCGCGATGCAAACGCTGTGCCCCTGGCTGCACGACAAACGGTCAATCAATTGGTGACTGCGGAAAACCAGGATCGCAATGCGCTTTACCGGGAAATTGCACGCGCCAACAGTCATCCCGAGTGGGAGAGCAATATTCGCGCCACCTTCAGCCAGCGCTGGATCTCATTGGCAAAACCGGGTTGGTGGTATCAGCAGGCAGATGGCTCCTGGCGCAGAAAATAAATCATGCCGCATCGGTTCAACGTTGGTGTTGCCATTTCTGGTGAGAGATTTCGCTTGAAATGAAATGATAAATAAGTGAACATTGCCAAGCTCGAGGTCTTTGGCAAAGTGAAGGGCTCTCGGTTGGAGGGTGCCTATTGCCGGATGGGGTGACTTGTGCTGCAATCAGCATTGCGATAAATTGAACGATTGATTTTTGTACGGCGGCGTAAGCCGCCGTCCTGTTTTCAGATTAGAAAAGAGTGTACTTGCTGTGTCCTATTTGATGAATACTTATGCACGGCTGCCTGTTACCTTTGTGAGGGGAGAGGGCGTTTGGCTGTGGGATGACCGGGGCGTTCGCTATCTTGACGCGCTATCGGGTATCGCTGTTTGTGGACTTGGGCATTGTCATCCGGCATTGGCGCGCGCGTTATGCGAGCAGGCTGCGACCCTGGTGCATACCTCGAATCTCTATCATATCGAGAATCAGGCATTGCTGGCAGAGCGGCTGGCCAAACTGTCAGGGCTGGATAACGCCTTTTTTTGTAATTCCGGTGCAGAAGCCAATGAAGCCGCCATCAAGCTGGCGCGGCTGTATGGCCACAATCGCGGGATCGATTTGCCGACCATCATCGTCATGGAGCGCTCCTTCCATGGCCGCACGATGGCGACATTGACCGCAACCGGCAACCGTAAAACCCAGGCGGGATTCGAGCCTCTGCTCACCGGCTTTGTGCGCGTACCCTATGACGATCTGGCTGCGGTCCAGCACGTCGCTGCGCATAACAAAAATATCGTTGCGGTCCTGCTCGAAACCTATCAGGGCGAAGGCGGGGTCAATTTTCCGCAAGCCAGCTATTTGCAAGGGTTGCGCCACATATGTGATCAGAATGAATGGCTGTTAATGCTGGATGAGGTGCAATGTGGCCTGGGGCGGACCGGTAAATGGTTCGCTTTTCAGCACAGCGATATTCTGCCGGATGTCATGACGCTGGCGAAGGGGCTGGGGTCTGGCATGCCTATCGGTGCCTGTCTGGCAAGCGGGAAAGCGGCGACATTATTCAATCCGGGCAACCATGCCTCGACCTTTGGCGGGAATCCGCTTGCATGCAGAGCGGCATTGACGACCCTGGAAGTGATCGAGCGGGAAGCATTGTTGGCCAATGCGGTCACCATTGGCGACTTTATGCGCGAGCGATTCAGACAGCGGCTGCAGGCCTGGCAAGACGTACTGAAAATCAGGGGGCAGGGGATGATGATGGGTATCGAGCTGCCGATCGCTTGTGGAGAGCTTGTGCGCGAGGCGCTGGAACGTCAGCTGCTGATCAATGTGACTTCAGAAAAAGTGGTACGTTTGTTACCTGCATTGAATATGCAGCAAGCGGAGGCGGAGCAAGTAGTGGCCCAGACATCCGATCTCATCGACCGATTTCTTACAGATCGGCTGAAGTAGCCAGCCCATATCCAGAGCATTCGGGCGCTGTGCTGACTCTCGATACTCGGCGCAGCGTGGCGCATGGCATGCCTTTCAACTCGGGGTGTGTTTGCGCACCGCAAAACCTGCGATAAGTTATGATGCTGCAATCTGCCCGAATGTTATTGGCAATCCAACTTGAGGTGCTTGCTTGGCGAGATAGGATATCGGGCTGAGAATCGTTGATCGGCCCATAGCCAAATATGGGTGGGTATTCGATATTTTTCATGTAACCAGACAGTTTGCTGCTGTTCCAGGCATATGGCATGGCAAACCGGGTCAATCAGCCGCATGCTCGATCGTTACGATATTTTTTACTAGCAGGCAGTACAGTTTATGCAAACCAAGCATTTTTTGCAGTTCAAGGATTTCGAGCGGACGGAATATGAGTATCTGTTTGACCGGACGCGCTGGATCAAGAATGAATTCAAGCAATACCGCCGTTACTGGCCATTGACGGATCGCACTCTGGCCATGATTTTTGACAAACATTCAACCCGTACCCGCCTGTCATTCGAGGCGGGCATGCACCAACTGGGCGGCAGCGCCATTTACCTTTCCACGCGCGATACCCAATTGGGGCGTGGCGAGCCGGTAGAGGATGCCGCGCGCGTGATTTCACGGATGGTCGATATCATCACCATTCGCACTTACGAGCACCAGATCATCGAACGTTTTGCCGAGAATTCACGTGTGCCGGTGATCAATGGCCTGACCGATGAATACCATCCCTGCCAGATCCTGGCAGATATTTTTACCTTTACGGAACACCGTGGCAGCATTGCTGGCAGAACGGTGGCCTGGATCGGTGATTCGAACAACATGTGCAATACCTGGCTGCAGGCGGCGGAAATTTTCGATTTCAACGTGCATGTGGCAACTCCGCCTGGTTATGAAGTGGAACCCGAGCGGGCAGGTTTGTATGGAACAGATCATTACGAGCAGTTTTCTTCTCCGTTTGATGCGGTTAAGGATGCCGATTTGGTCACCACGGATGTCTGGACCAGTATGGGATTTGAAGAAGAAACTGCTGTACGCAAAAATGATTTTGCCGATTTCAGAGTCGACGCTGAGATGATGGCCTATGCGAAGCAGGATGCCCTGTTCATGCATTGTCTGCCCGCTCACCGAGGGGAAGAAGTGGATGCGGAAGTGATCGATGGGCCACAGTCCGTGGTGTGGGATGAAGCAGAGAACCGCCTCCATACCCAGAAGGCTTTGATGGAGTACTTGCTGCTGGGCAGGATTGATATCAGGTGATTCTGGGCCTGGCAAAAATTTTGATTGAGAATTAATGATATGGATAAAATTAAGAAAACTGTTCTGGCGTTTTCAGGGGGACTGGATACTTCGGTCATACTCAAATGGCTGCAAGATACCTATCAGTGTGAAGTCGTGACCTTCACCGCTGATATTGGTCAAGGCGAGGAGATCGAACCGGCACGCGCCAAGGCCAAACAATTTGGCATCAAGGAGATATTTATTGAAGACTTGCGTGAAGAGTTTGTGCGCGACTATGTCTTTCCCATGTTCCGTGCCAATACTGTTTATGAGGGCGAATATCTGCTTGGCACCAGTATTGCCAGACCCCTGATTGCCAAGCGGCAGATCGAGATTGCGCGCGCAACGGGAGCGGATGCCGTGTCGCATGGCGCAACCGGAAAGGGCAATGATCAAGTCCGGTTCGAGCTGGGTTATTATGCGCTGCAACCAGATATCCACGTTATCGCACCCTGGCGTGAATGGGATCTGACCTCGCGTGAGAAGCTGCTGATCTATGCGGAAAAACAGGGGATTCCGATCGAGATGAAGCAAAAGCAAGGCTCACCCTATAGCATGGATGCCAATTTGCTGCATATTTCCTATGAAGGGCGTGCGCTGGAAGATCCGGCCCAAGCGCCCGAAGAATCCATGTGGCGCTGGTCGGTAGCTCCTGAGGCAGCGCCCGATGAACCGGAGTATCTGGATATCGAATACGAACATGGTGACATTGTTGCACTGAACGGCGAGAAACTTTCTCCAGCCGCTGTGCTGGCCAAACTCAATCAACTTGGCGGCAAACATGGCATTGGCCGCCTGGATCTGGTCGAGAATCGTTATGTTGGCATGAAGTCACGCGGCTGCTATGAAACCCCAGGTGGAACGATCATGTTGCGCGCACACCGTGCGATCGAGTCCATCACGCTCGACCGGGAAGTGGCGCATTTGAAGGATGACCTGATGCCACGTTATGCAGCACTGATTTATAACGGTTACTGGTGGAGTCCGGAGCGGAAGCTTTTGCAAACCATGATTGATGGATCGCAGACTTCCGTGAATGGCTGGGTACGTGTCAAACTATACAAGGGAAATGTCATGGTGATTGGACGTGATTCGAAGACGGATTCATTGTTCGATCCCAATATCGCGACTTTCGAGGACGACGAAGGCGCTTACAATCATGCTGACGCAGCAGGGTTCATCAAGCTCAATGCACTGAGAATGCGTATTGCACAGGCGCGGCGTAACAGCTGATACGTGGCGATGGTTGGCGGATATGGTCAGCCATCGTAGGATGCGCTTGCGCACAACAATCACCAACGATGAACTTTTGCGGATTGCACATGCATACTGAAAATGGTCCAAAGCCGCATTGAATAATGACGTCATTTTCTTTCCGGCCAATCGGAAAGTAGTGAAATAACTGAATTGGGGAAAAATTATGCCTTCATTTGATATTGTTTCCGAGGTAGATAAGCAGGAGGTTCGCAATGCTGTCGATCAGGTCAATAAGGAAGTGGGGACACGCTTCGATTTCAAGGGTTCGGATGCGAGAGTCGAGCAGAGTGATTATGAGCTCCAGGTCTATGCCGATGATGAATTCAAGCTTTCCCAAGTGATGGATATTTTGATCGCCAAGTGCACCAAGCGCGAAATCGATGTTCGCAGTTTGGATAAAGGCACGATAGAAAAGATCAGCGGCAATAAAGTCCGGCAGAAAGTCACGGTAAAAACTGGGGTGGAGAGCGATCTGGCCAAAAAAATCATCAAGCTGATCAAGGACAGCAAGCTCAAAGCCCAAGCCAGCATTCAGGGCGAAGTGGTGCGCGTGACCGGCACCAAGCGCGATGTCCTGCAGGAGGTGATACAGCTCGTTAAAAGCAGCATTAACGAGCAACCCCTGCAATTCCGTAATTTCCGGGATTAAAACGCCTGCTTCAATCAGCCAAAGCTTTGCATTCACCGTGCAGCGCGCGTATTTCCATGTACATTGTGCTGAGCAAGCGCGTGGGGTGCGCTTGCTCAGCATGAAGCTTCGGTGAGGCGACTGGCGGTCACGCGACTTTTTTCAGGCCACCACGCTGCCCGCGTGGCTTGTGATGGCGCGGTGTGCTGGAAGCATATCCGCTGGCAAATGAGCTGTATATGGCACAGTCACCAGCTAATCGGTGCACAGGTGCACCCTACATAGCAATGCAGCTATTGCTCTCAATTATGTAGGGTTGCCGTGTTTTAGAAATAATTCCACTGCAGCTGGAATCTAAGAATATCGGCCTTGAATCGATCGTAGGGTGGGTTTCTGACATCGGTGCGATTCATCATGGCATAAGTTGCCACAATTTCAAGTTCTGGAAAAATTTGCCACTCCAGACCGAATTCCAGATCTCTCACGCGGTTTTGGGGGGTATTGCGCTCGAACTTCAGCGCACCATCGAAGTACTGCCATTTGACAAACGGAAACAGGGTACCCCATCGTTCGCTGTCATGTTTATACATGGCCTGCACATAGCCGCCGTTCAAGGTTCCATTGCCGATTACCGTTTGGCTGCCATCCAACTGCGGACCCTTGCCCCAGTTCCATTCGGCTTGCAGACCGAATGGCTGAGGGTAGAGCACCGCATGCACACCCACGCGCTGGTCTTTAAAACCCTTGTTGGGTGCATTTCTCGTCGGCGTGATGCCGTCGGCGTTAGGACCGGCTGACGGAACAAAACGTCCGTGGATGCCCTGCACACCCGCTTCGAAAATTTGACCGTTCTCGAATTGATAGGGGTAGGTAAAGCGACTGACCATGTGGACCTGGTCGTTCAGTTCGACGCGGTTGGCACCTTGTCCGTTATAAACACCGAAGGCAAACATCCCGTAATCGCCCGAGCTTTTCAGGTTTTTGGTGATGAGGTCTTTGAACCGATCCCGGATGTGGGTAGGGGTCCAGTAAAAGAATGCCCCGATATCACGTTCATCCCGGCAACAGCTGTTCATTGCATCATTGCGGTCCAATGCCAGGCGAAGCTGGCTGGATTGCAAGTTTTCGAAACTATAGGGAATCTTGGATTGCCCGACCCGAATACGGAACTCCTTTTTCTTGTCAAAGAAAATGTCGCCATAAGCATCGCGCAGTTGCGCGAAATGTGTCGTACTGGAGCCGGTTGGTGTGCTGGCTAAATCCGGCTGGATATACAGGTAGAGATGGTCGGTGATGTTGCCGAAAAGAATCAGCCGTGCACGCCGGATCAGGAATGATTTGTCCGGCCCGACCGAGCTATCCGGCCAGAACGAGACCTGGTCCTTGTCGCCCCACAAACTTTTGTTGTAACGAAACTGGACATAGCCGCGCATACCGATCCGGTCATACCATTTCTTTTCCGCATCAGGTTTGATGGCTGTGGGGATCTTGCTGCGCACGATCGCATCTGCTGCACGAGTGGCTTTATCAAGCTTCTTGTCGATTGCCTGCTCGAGCATTTCTTCGGCAGCCTTTTCCTTGGCCATCAGCTGTTCTTCGAGTTCCTGTTTGACTTTTCTGAGCTCTTCCTTGGTCTGTTCCAAGTCGATTTCTGATGGTTTGGTTTCCGTTTTGTCAGCTGCGAGCGTGGATGGGTCATCCACTTGCTGGAAAGTGCCAAGTTTTACCCTGTTTTTACCGGGTTCTGTGTAGACCTGTTTGGTGACTGTATCGACGTATAAAATCAGTTGTTGTGCGTGTGTTTCGTGTGAAATAAACAAAGCCAGCAGCGCGGCAACAAGGGCACGATGGTCGAATCTTTTTAGCATTTTCGTGTGTGAAAAGTTCTGAAGGAGAAGTAAAAACCAGTTCGATCGATTATCGGTAAATGCTAGGAGGCTGTCCGAGAATAGCGATCGTAGCGAGGGCGAGACTGGTTGAGTTGGATTTTTCCGATCATTTGAGGCGAATAGTCGTTCTATTTAACGAAAAGGATCGTAAAATCCGGCCAATCAGGCTCGTCCGCAGTAGATCAGTCTCTCGGACAGCCTCCCAGGGTTTGCCATAACCGGTGATAGCGTAATCGTCATGACCGCCATCAATTCGAGCATTATCTCGCCCGATTGTGACAATTTAATTACAGTCAGTGATTTTATTGTGTCGCTATCCGGCTTGGTATAGGGATATGCAGGTTGATGCAAAGGCATTGGCCCGGATTTTCGATTGGTGGCATGTTATGACGCCCTGGAAGGGAGCGACCATTCAGTAAAGTTATGTCTCGCCCTAAACTTTGAAAACCGATACCACCGGCCTCTCGGTCGAGAATGCCGGATTCAGGTGTTATGGGTAACCTGTATTGCTTTTCGTCTTTCAGATGGATGTTGCTGACTGTCTGTTTTTGGACAGATTAGAAACCGATGATGCTGCGTTGAGTTTCGTTGGATGGGGTCACAATTATTTTTCCAGCCAGACCGGCTCTGATTTCTGTGGCAATGGTCTGATAAAGCGGACGAAAGATCGGCCGCATATTATTGATGATGTCGCCGACATACACCATGGATGGGAAACGTAGACCACGGTGCTCGACTGGTGCGCCAATAAATTCAAGTTGGGCGCCTAGCCGACTGAAATGTTTTGCCAGCCGTTCTTCGGTGAGCATGAACAGTATCTGGATGTTATGTATTCGTGCCAATTCGACGGTTCCGATGTAAAGGCCGAGTGGAATGTAAGGGAAACGGGGAATAGGCCCGGCACCATAGTCCGATTCCGTGATATCGAGGGGGCTAATTTCTTCGCCTTTGCGGCGGCGGAATGTTGCCACGACAGCGAGGCGAGAGACCTCGGCAATTTTGTCTCTGGGTAATCTTGATGGGTCTATGATGGAGCGATCCAGGGTCTCGGCACAAGTTCTTTCGAACGGCAAGAGCCCATCGGCCATATCCGGCGAGGGACGAATGATGCGGGTGCAGCCAATAAAGGTTTCACTCTGGATGCTCCGAATCAGGAGATGTAGTGCATGTGCATCATATTCGTCCATCTCGAATTTATTGAATCGAGTCAGTTCGAACTGCAGATCATCACAAAAAACCGAGTGACGAACGCGATAGGCTTCGTATTTTAATGCCTCGGTTAATGCTGGCACGATCCTGAAATATTGCTCAAAGGACGTGCCCAGGTGTGCGGATTCTCGCGAGAACATATCAATATCTCTTTGAAATGGATTAAGCGTTCGTGAATGACCTGATTGATCTGCGGCCAGATTGCATGCAGCAGTACGACTGCTTTACCGATTACCAAGCGTCAATCCAGGGCCGCCCGGGCACGTGCGATGATGTCTTCGCAAACTCAGATATCAACGGGTGGTTGCTGACCTACTCAAGTCTCTTTAGATAATTCTTGGTAAAAATCTTGTCGGGCAGATTGCGTAATTTCATATTCGAATAATCCAGTACCGAAATTTCATTTTGTTTCAGGGCATCTTCCATGACCAGGCGCATCGGACGCAGTCGGCCTAATACCGTTTCGAAGTTTTCATAACGGCTGGTCTTGAGCAGACGGCCGGAAACAGAATAGAACTCTGCTTTAAACGGCCAATAATTGGATTTATTTACCCATAACAGCACTTTTTGATAAGTAACGGAGCGGTCCACTCCAGTTAGCTGGAGGACATAATAATCTGCATCATCGATGGTTTCCTCACGCAACAGTTCGGGATGATAGTCGCCCGTGAAATTGGCGCGTGCGATATCGCCGTTGGCAACCTGCCCCGTCAATCGCTGGGAGAGTGATAATCGAATGGGTTGTGACACGCTGGGCATGAAAATCCACAGATCGCGTCCTTTCATGAGAATGGCCTGGCCACGTTCGGATGCGGGTTCGGTCACCAGGACGATGCTGTTCTCATTGCCTTTGGAGAGCACTCGGTAGCGGTGCAGAGCTTCGGACTGCTGGTCTGAAGTGGTGCGTATGGCAACTTCGACCTGGAAGCTACCGCGCGGGAAGCGAATCTCATCCGCTTTTTCCAGTATACTCTGGGCCAGAGTATCGACTTCTTCCGCTTTGGCCGGAGGTAAGAACAAAGTCTGTGCCAAGGCCAGCAAAAAAGTGCCGGCAATCAGTAAATATGCATGAGGATTGAGTGTCATATCGAATTTTTATAAGAAAGTTATCCAGCTAAACTAAGAAACCTAAGAAAGGATTTATTCAGGATCAGGTGAATGCGTATTGTGTATTTTGAAAACGTCTGTAAAGAGTATGTGCTCGGTACCGACCGAGTCCAGGCACTCAAGGACATTAATTTACAAATAGAGGCCGGTGAATTTCTTGCCATTGCCGGTCCATCGGGTAGCGGGAAATCCACACTGCTTAATCTGATTGGTTGTATCGACAAGCCAACGGCTGGAAAGATCCTTATCAATGGTCAGGATACGAGTGGACAAACCCCCGATCAACTGGCCGAGCTCAGAGCTAGAACTATCGGCTTTATTTTCCAGACATTTAATCTTTTCCCGGTATTGTCCGCAGAAGAGAATGTTGAATACCCTCTGCTGCAATTCAAGGAGTTGAATGCGCAGGCGCGCCGTGAGCGCACTGTAAAATTTCTCGACATCGTTGGATTGACCAAATTTGCCCGCCATCGGCCCAATCAATTGAGCGGAGGCCAGCGTCAGCGCGTCGCCATTGCGCGCGCCCTGGCCACACATCCCAAAATCATTCTGGCCGATGAGCCCACCGCAAATCTCGACCATCAAACAGGAGAGGGTATTCTACAGTTGATGAAGCAGATCAACCGGGAGAGCGGCACGACTTTTGTGTTTTCCACTCATGACGCCAAAGTCATGGCACTGGCTGAACGGCTCATACAGATCGAGGATGGTCAACTTGTCGAAGCGCATGCCGTCTTGTGAGCAGGGATACCAGGAACTTTTTGCAATCATTCTACTTGAATAACGTTGTGACAGGCTTTATCAAAATGAGCTTGCTTGGACAGGCCGGTTTCAGGCCGGCTTTGTTCGCATAACCAAACAGCTTTCCGGAACTCAAGACGCTAATCAGCTTAATGAGAGATGATGCAGCATTTTCCAGTGCCATGAAATGGCCGACCCAAAAACTGCGGAGCTTGTTGCTGCCATGCCTGGCATTATGGAGCAGTATTGCGGCATGCGGTTCCCTGGCTGGTGGCCCTCGGACACCGGTCTTTTCTCCGGATGTAGTTTTTGCGACGCATGTGGCACAGGCCACTGCCCTGGACGATTTATTCGAAGATGTGGATGATGACGGTGCCGATACCGGTTTTCCTCAACGCATGTTTCAGCAGACAGCCTCCTGGCGCGGTTTTTCTCAACTGGAGTTCGCGTATACTTATGCAGAACCGGCGCATGCCTCCAAGCTGCGGCTGCGTTCGGAGTTATCCAATCTCGGCCAGTTGAGCCCAAACATCAAATGGAAATTGAGCGCCCGGATCGATTATGATGCCATCCATGATATTTCGGATTTCTATCCGCGACCTGTGCGCCGGGATCATCGCTTCGAGCTGTTTCTGCGGGAAAATTACCTGGATATTTCGGTCAAGGATTTCGATATCCGCGTGGGCCGCCAGCACATCATCTGGGGGGAGATGGTTGGATTATTTTTTGCGGATGTTGTGTCTGCAAGAGATATGCGCGAATTTGTACTGCCTGATTTCGATATCTTGCGTATACCGCAGTGGGCCATTCGTACCGAATACTCGAAGCATGACTTTCACGCCGACCTGGTCTGGATTCCCTTCGCGAGCCTGGATGAAATTGGCCGGCCGGGGGCGCAGTTTTACCCCTTCGCCTTGCCTGAGCCGGTACCGGTCAGATTCCTGGGGGGGGACCGCTCAGGCAGAAATCTGGCCAATTCGAATTATGGTATACGCCTCTCCCAATTGATCCGGGGCTGGGATATCTCGGCGTTTTATTATCACAGCCTGGATGCCAGTCCTACTTTCCATCGTGTCAGCCAACCTGACGAACCGCTGCTGTTTCAGGCACGCCATGGCCAAATCGACCAGGCAGGCGGTACCCTGACCAAGGATCTGGGCGGCGCGGTGCTCAAGGCGGAATTTGTTTACACGCATGGACGCCGCTTCAACGTTACCCGCATGACCGCGCCCGATGGCCTGGTGCGGCAGGATACGATCGACTATGCGCTCGGCCTGGATTTTCCTTTACCTCGGGATGTTCGCCTGAATCTGCAGTTCTTTCAGCGCGTTTTTCTGGGTTACGACCGGGATATTTTTGCGGACAAATACGAAAACGGCGCCAGCGTTTTTCTGCAAGCCAGCTTTTGGCGGGATTTTGATGCGCAGGTGTTGCTGATTCAAAGCCTCAATCGCAGTGAACGCATGCTTCGACCCCGTCTCGGCTGGAATTTCGCGAGAAACTGGCACCTAGCAGTTGGCGCGGATATATTTGATGGCCCGCCGACTGGACTCTTTGGCCGGTTTGCGAATAATGACAGGGTCTATACCGAAGTGCGGTTCTCTTTTTGATGAGATTGTGGAGCCTGTGAGCGAGTGTCGGAAAATTTTACAGCACGAAGCTGATTGGGAATTCTGAATCTCAGCGATAACGCAACAGCTTTTCTTGCCACTGCTGGACTTTGTAACGGGGGCGGTAGACAAGGCGTTTATCACGGTGCGGTGGTAATACATCCTACGCTTGATAGCTATTCCCACCGAGGCGTAGGGTGCATTCCATGCGCCGTGCAGCGGTAACATGATGAAAAAGACGCTTCTTTTCCCTACAGATTCTGCCTGAGCGCATCGACAACGGGTATGCGTGCCACATGTCTGGCAGGAAGTAATGCTGCAATCACCGTGGCGATGAAGCCGATGCTCAGTGCGAGCAATATGACCGAGGGGACAATCTGGATACGGGCAACATAACCGAGATCGGCATTGGGGGGCGGCGGCATCGGAATGCCGATGGCAGAAATGGCCGTAGCCAGGAAAATACCCAGGCCGACACCCAATCCGCCGCCGATCAGCCCCAGCAGGAAGTTTTCGTAAAGAATGAGCAGGAACACCTGACTGCTGCGATTACCCAGGGCCATCATGGTACCAAATTCACCGACGCGTTCAAAAATACTCATGTTGACGCTGTTGGCAACGCTCAATATCACCATGACCAGAATGATCCATTGCAGCACGCCAAACTGACCCTTATACAATTCCACGGTTTTCTCGTAAAAATCGTTCAGTTCCATCCAGGTTTTGATTTCCAGTCCGAATGCCTCGAGCCGTTGCGCTAATCGGAACGCGACCTGCTCAGTCGTCTCAGTGCGCTGCAGGGAAACGACGAGCGCGTTGACGCCCGTTGTGCCCAGCAATTCCTGGGCGGCAGGCAGTGGAATCCTGACCGCGCGTGCATCAAAGTCATTGGAGTAGCTCTGAAAGATGCCAATGACCTCGAAATCGAGACTATTGAGCGCACCATCCAGTGTGTTGGCCAACAAAGTGACTGGATCGCCTGGCTTGAGTTGCAACGCCCGCGCAACCCCTTTGCCCAGCAAGATACCAAAAGCATCGCTATCGGTCAGCTGGCGTCCAGCTGTCAGCATAACCAAGCTGCCCAATTCGCTTTCCAGCCCGGGCTCCACGCCTTCGCCGATAATGGGCAGATCGCTTCTGCCATTATTGAGCAGGCCAGAGAAATTGAGCCGCGCCATCACTTGTTCGACTGCTGCTTCCTTCGCAATGCGTTGCTTGATCGAGCCAGGTGTCTCCATCAGAAATTTTTCCGGGGAGCGTGAGCCAGCCTCATAGTACCCCTGGCGGTAGACTTGCAAATGGCCGCTCTGTGAATGGATGAGGGCCTCGCCCAATTGCACATAAATATCCTGCACCCATCCTCCAGCCAGAATAATACTGACCACCCCGGCAATGATCGCCACCAGTGTCATGAGTGTGTGTGTCTTTTGCCTGAAAACGTTACGCAGAGCGAGTTTGAACATATGTGACAAGGAAAAGCGGGTGAGTGAGTCGTGCAGCGTGATCCGGGGCTTGTGGATTCCGCCGCTGTTTTGAATGGCTGCGCCATGCCCGCAGCAGTCGATATGGATTTATTCCATCTTCCCACAAGCGTGCTATAGCAACGAGAAACTGCGCAGAACGGCTTCCAGCTTTTTATCCTCTTTGGAGAGCTCGCGCAGCGCATGGATTAGGCGGATAATGCGCGAACCATCAGGCGCTTTCAGCTCGAGATCTTTTTCCAGATCTTCTTCGATCCGCCGCAACCGCTGGTCCATTGGCCGTAACGTCGTATACCGGTCCCAGACGATGAACCCGATCAGCCCGAATATGCTGGCGATCATCACCAGCATCAACTGTTGCAGAAACTCAAATCGCTGATCGATCGAAACAAAGCGCTGATCGACAGCCGCAAACCGTTGATCGATCTGCTCCTGCATGGTAGTGAAGCGTAGATCCATTTGCTGTTGCATGGTGGTAAAGCGCTGGTCCATTCTTTCTTCAAGCGCCTTTTGTCCAGCTTTCAGCTCCGCCAGCGATTCGATAATTTCCCGGTCAGAGATACGCGGCGCGACATCCACTGGGAAAGCTGGCAGGGAATACAAGCAGAAAACCAATAAAATCAGTATTTTCATTCTGTTGCAAAAAAAGTTTTCATGACCGGTATTATGGGGGCAAACACACCAAAGATCAAAGGCAACAGACGCCCGCAACCGCTGCTACTGCAAGCGCAGCGGAGTAATCCGGGTTGATCGGTGTACTTGCGCACCGATCAACCGACAGCTACCCGAGCATTGATCGGTTGCTGTTGCGATCAATGTGTGATCAGTGTCTGGAATGTACACATGCTTCGTCATCGTGAGCCGTACAAACCTGCACGACAACCCAGAAAATAGCGTGCAACGCTCTGCATGTTGCCGGATTTGCAAGTCTTGCCATGAACGATAATTACCGATTATGCCGTAACGCATCCACAATCTGCATGCGTGAAGCCTTCCAGGCGGGATAGATGCTGGCAATGAGTGTAGTGAGGATGGCAAGAAGAAAGGCTTCCAGTATCATGTTTGACGAAACAAGTATCTCACCGGTATAACCCCGCGCCATCCCGGGTGGCGGTGGCATGGGGATACCTATATTGGAGATCATCTCGGCGAGCAGCAAGCCGAGCCCGATGCCAACCAAGCCGCCAATGCAGCCGATTAACATGCCTTCATGCAGAAACTGGCGCAAAATCCCGGTGCGCTTGACGCCTAGCGCCATGGCCGTGCCGATCTCACCGGTTCGTTCCATCACGTTAGTGGTCATCGTATTGGAAATGCTGAGCAGAATAATCAGTGCGATGACTAATTTAACGGCCTGCACCTGTTTGGCAAGCAATACGGTTGTTTTGTTATAGAAATCAGCCAGTTCATGCCAAGGTACAATCTCGAATTGATCGCTCGGGAGCGTAGCGCGCAGTTTTGCCAGAACCATATCGGTTTGATCGGTGTCGTTGAGCAGCACAACCCAGCTATGCGCGCCCGGTGTGCGCAGCAGCTCACGGGCCGTCTCGATCGGCAATCGCAGCGCATTGTCGTCATAGGATTTGGTTACGGTGGAGAACAGCCCGCCCACAGTCATTTCAACGGCATTTAGCCCCCCCGAGGCAGTATTGACCAGTAACACCACTTGGTCTTTCACCGCGACCCCTAGGTTGCGCGCCAAGCCTTCGCCCATGATGAGATGGTGAGGCCGGTCGGGCGACAGGTTCTTGCCTGCCGAAATTTGTAGGGCGTCACCGAAATAAAGCTGCTCCTGTGGATCAATGCCCTCGCCAATGAATGAGAGCGTCGCTTCGTCATGACTGATCAAGCCACTGAAGCTCAGCCGCGGCACAATTGCCGCAATTTGATGTATCTCATCACCGGAGTTGTGCAGCTGTGGCAAATTATCCGGCAGGAGAAAGGCATAAGGATCGGCCTTGCCCATTTCATGATACCCGGGCCGGACAATTTGCAAGTGGCCCAGCTGGGATTTGATGGTGGTTTCCCGGAAATCATCGAAAATCCATTCGATAAAACCGCTGGCCAGAATCAGCGCAGTGATCCCAAAAGCGACCGACCCAATCGAAATCCCGCTGCGCCGCTTGTGGCGTGCGAGGTTGCGGAGCGACAATGAAAAGTTTGACCAGGTTCTCAACATGTGTGTTGTTTCAAAAAGACGTGTCTTAATGTTGGAATTCAATCCATCAGTATAAACTGTCGCTAATAAACATACATGGTGAAAATTCTTCCATTGCAAGTCGCGCTACAAGGAAGGTTGTTCTGCGGTGTCGCTTTCAGCTTTCAGAGATGCTGATTCAAACGGGAGTATGAAAAAGTGTCCTGATCATTATTCACGGGGAATACCAAATGAGTTTGACAAATATTACAAAACTGGACAATGACGGTGATGGGATGGATACGAAGACGGACATCTTTATCGAGTCGCTCATGATGCATTTTAATGAGACTCAAATCATCAGATCAGGCGATGAGTATGACTTGCTGGCCAAGGATCCAGTTGCCAATGCACGCAAGCCGCATGCATTTATCTATCCGGAATCACCTGAGCAGATTCAAACATTGGTCAGGCTTGCCACTGATTGTAAAGCCAAACTCTGGGTTTACAGTACAGGCAAGAACTGGGGGTATCTGAATACCAGTACAAGCGAGGATTCGTTTGTGGTTCTGCTGAACCGAATGAATAAAATCATTCATGTTGACCAGGAACTGGCATATGCCATTATCGAGCCTGGTGTGACTTATGAGGCACTGAATCGCTTTCTTGAGGAGAATCATTATGCATTGTGGACAGATTCCCCAGGTGGACCACCAACTGGCAGTGTCATAGGCAATGCATTGGATCGTGGCGTGGGTGTAACCAAATACGGTGACCACTTTGCGCATCTTTGCGGTTATGAGGTGGTGCTAGCCGATGGCAGTATGATCCATACCGGTGTTGCCAATAAGGAAGCTGGGAAAGGTGCTGCACATTTATACAAATGGGGGGTTGGGCCATATATAGAAGGCCTATTCAGTCAGTCGAATTACGGTATTGTCACCAAAGCGGGAATTTGGCTGATGCGCAAACCGCAGGACTACGCTCTATTCAGCCTGAATATCCGGGATAATGCCGCGCTGGCAAAATGCATGGACACGGTGCGGGAATTGATGCTGTCGGGCGTGATCCATGAAACCGGCCGGTTTTCCAATAGCGTTGCAATTCTGACACTATTGACACAGGCGATTGATGAAGGTGTGGAGCCTAAAAAGGCTATCAGCCGTAATCAACTTGAGGTACTCAAACGCAAATATTCCGTGCCTGGCTGGACAGGTTCCTTCGGTATTTATGGGCACAGTCCCATGGTCAAGACTGCGAGCCGGTTGGCAAAAAAAACATTGAAAGCATCGGATTCCTGTACGCGCATCAATGTGTTCACTCAAAAGCGTGCACATTTCATTCGTAAGCAAATTGAAGCAGTGGAGACAATTCAATCTAAGTTGTGGCTGAAGCTGATCGATTTTGCCATAAGAAAAATACTCGGCACTTCGCTGGCATTGATTCGACTCTTTCCGGGACTGATCGATCTGCATGAAGGAAAGCCCGTCGAGACGGTTGTGCGACGGGGGTATTTTCGATACAGAAAGAAGCGCCCCCTAAAGGATATTCACGTTGGGCGCGATGATCTGGGTATTTTGTGGTCTGTGCCAGTACTCCCTTTTCGTGGGAGTGAAGTCGTGGCGTTTACACGAGAATGTGAATTGTTGTTCGAGAAATTCAACTTCGATTTTTACATGACGACCATGATATTCAATGCACGCAGCGTCTGTCCGCTGATGGTTATCTTGTATGATCGCCTGGATGAAGCGGAGTGTGCGCGTGCAGAGCAACTTTACAGCGCCATTCTGGATTTATCACATAGCAAGGGGTATCAGCATTTTCGTGCCGGGGTTAACGGATGGCAGAAATTGTACCAGTACTGTCCGGAATTGAAGGCCTTTAATCAGAAACTCAAGACCGCGCTCGATCCTGTAGGAGTTTTGGCGTCGGGAAGATACGGCATCGATTAATATTTGCATTTTTAGCCCTGTCGGAATTCTTTACACTGTTGATGTGCCGAGCGCCTTTCGGCAAATAAGTAAATAATAACCTATTGTAATATATATCATTTATATCTTTTTAATGAAGTGGCATGCAACTTGCTTTTATTGAAGTGAGCTAGAACTCTAGTCTTCATGAGTGATATGTAAGTTTCATTAGACGGAAATTTAAGGAGCAAGATGATGATAAACAAATTTAAGAAAATGGCGATTGCTACCCTTGCGGGTGGTGCTTTGGTTGCCTCGATGTCGGCTAATGCTATTGTTGTCGGGGGTATTGATTTTGGTGCTTTAGGTGATAACCCAGATAACTTTCATTTTGAGACAGCTACTTTGGCTCAAACACTAATTGATGGAAACGGTCAGAATGTAACTGCCTATGGCCAAATTACAACTGTTAACGGCGAAACCAGTTATTGTGCCGGTGGCGGCACTTGTACTTTGTATTACATTGCCACGTTTAACAACTCTGCTGGTTTTGTAGAATCAGGTGGGTCGGCGGTTTCGTTTGATACGGGTGTGATTGATATCTATCGTGCCGATGCACCGCTTTCGAATTTACTAACCAATGCAGCTGGTTCTCCAGGTAACTTAATCGCTATTGGTGGATTGACTGAATGGGCTAGATTCAACAATAATGGCGATATTATCGGCACAGGAACTTTGGTCGGAGCAGAGGTCCTTTCTGGCAGTACTGCTGGACTCTATGATGTTGACTTGAGCGGTAGCTTTGGCATTGGTTCAGTGGCAAGCTTTTTGAATGGAAATTCTGTAGCTGATGGCAGCGGCGGTTTTGCGGATATAGATATTACTGCTTCATTTTCAAACCTGAGAAGCCGTTTGAACCAGTTTGATACAGCTGTGGTAAATGGAAGTTGCTTTGATGGTACTGCTGGTCAAGGCGATTGGTGTTTTGGCGGAACCGCTGATATTTCCGGTGGCACGTTTGTAGATGTGCCGGAGCCGGCAACATTGGCATTATTGGGCCTGGGACTTGTTGGTCTTGGTATAGGAAGAAGGCAGCGCCGTATTGCTGTCTAGGCAACTCAACTCTGAAGTATTCAAATTAATTTTCTGAAGGCCATCGCATAATAATATGCGGTGGCCTTTTACATTTGGGAGGATTGGTAATGGATATGATCCGACTTCAGGGGTTTGTAAAATTCTCGGTGAATCTTTTGTGTGTGTTATTGGCTTTCAATGTGGCTGCAAGTGGTTGGCAGAAAATAGAAGTTTCAAGTACGTCAATGACCGTGGTAGATGATAATGGTCAAGATAGAAGTATCAAACCAGGCTGCGCATTCAGCTATTTGCCGGACGAAATGGGTATACCCAATCAGCCTTTTCATTTCTATTTCCGGGAGGGTGTCAAGAAAGACAAGACACTGATCTATTTCAATGGAGGTGGGGCGTGCTGGAATGATGCGACTTGCTTGACTTCCTTGGTGGCAGGCGTGCGCCCGGTTTATAACCCGACCATTGAAGCGGAAAATATGCCAGAAATAGTCGGCGGTATCATGGATCTTGCGCGCGAAGACAATCCCACTCGCGAATGGAATATCATCTTTATTCCGTATTGTACTGGCGATGTGCATATCGGTTCGCGTGACATGCTGTACAGTGATCCACTTGGGTTCGTGAATTCCGGCAACCCGGTAATGGTTCAGCATCGGGGATTCGATAATTTCATGGCGGTCAGGGAATGGATGAAGCAGAATCTTGACAGAAAAAGTGCTGAGAAAGTGCTGATAGCAGGTTCCAGCGCAGGTGCTTATGGTGCCGTGCTTAATTTCTCGCGATTGCAAAGCCTTTATCCAAATAGAGCTATCGTTGCCTTGCTGGTAGATGCGGCTGCGGGGGTATTCACACAACCTTTTGTCGATCGAGTCTTTAATTCGGTCGACGGAGGGCCTTGGGGGGTTAGGGATACGCTGGCGACCTGGATCCCCGGTATTGATCGTGTCGGTGGCTATGATGCAAATACTTTTTATCAGCAGCTGGTGACAGACTTGTCTGGCCATTTCAAAAGGAGTCGATTTGCCTTTTATTCCACTGCGTGGGATGGTATTCAAGCATTTTTCTTGAATATTATGCTACAAACCGATGCGGGAACTAACAATCCAGAGGGGTGGAGCAATATACCTCCCGAAATATGGCTGCAATGGCATGTCAGAATGCGCGACACTTTTGATGGAGTCGCTGCCAGTGGAAATGTAAATTACTACATAGGTGCAGGAGTGTTCCATGCAGCATTGATAGATCTGTTCAAGCCCGTGCCACCAGATGGTTATTTCTACCTGGAGAGCAGTGCAGAGGGTGTTAGGCTGACAGATTGGGTGCGGCGGCTTGTTACAGATGACAGAAATAACGAGTTGCGCGATCTGATGTGCCTTGAAGATTGCCAAGCTCCTTTTGCTGCTGAATAAATGCAGCAGGCGCGTCTGTGATCATGTTTTTGCCAGCGATAATCGAGTATCGGTATAGAACTCACGCCGCGTGTGTGTGATTGTTTTTTTGGGTTGTATTCTCTGAATAACCCCCTCTTCTTCGCTTCGTGTGAGAAAGAGGGGGTATATGCTTCTTTCCCTCCGTTTGAGTTGCCCTGCCATGGAGGTAATTTGCGCGCCCATGTATTCCAAATCCAAATGAAGTAGTACTGCTGGGGCATTGACCCGGGGGCAGGTTTGTTGCTGTCCAATTTGGCAGAAGCCCAGCATGCGCCGGTAAAAAGACATATGGCGTGGATTGATTTCAATAAAGGCATCCTGTGCATCATGCAGTACGTGTGCGTAGAGATAGGCAATGTGAAACAAGGCTGCAAAGATTTCCTTGGAGCTGCTGTTGGGAGCGAAGGCTAATTTTGATACCTCACATGGCTTGTGTCCCTGTTCACGGAATTGGTCCAGTTCGGATTTGTAAAGTGTATCGGCAAGCAATCCATTGTTGCTATCTATGGTTAAAGTCAATGTGCCAATGATTTGCTGCCCGCAGCGTGCTTCGTAAGTGTACTGAAAAGGGATTGCAGAGAAGACTGACGCGCTGTCAGTCTGGTAGCCGCGAGAGGCGTACATGCGCTTGATGAGAGTGCTGGCTTTGATGCGTTGCTTGAGCGTACTTACCAGATGAATGCTGTAGCTATCAGTTTGCAATAAACAATCTGTCTGGGCCGCTCGGTCTGTGGGGGGTATCCAGTTTTGCGATGGGCGATATTGCAGAGCAGGAAGGGGTTCTGCTGTTCTTTCAAATGCCATGTAATTTGAGGAATATTGATCTGGTATCGGGTGCGTTTGTCGAAGGGTCTTTCTTGAAGTTCCTGGCTGGGTTTGATTACTGGTCAGCATGGGTGGCGATTCCTCATAGAATATTTGTTCGAATCAAATGCATGTCAGTCTATAAAGTTCTGCATCAGTGAGTAGGGAGGGTGATAAAATTCAGTTATAAAGTGAGGCACTGACGAAAAATAAGCAATATTCGTGCCATCAATATAATTGTTGTTTAATCAGTGCGTTATTAATATTTTTGGATGGTGTCTACGATATTTGTCGCCATATTTGTGAGAAAAACCACTTACCGTAACTAACTAATTGTTCTGTTTGTATTTTATTTGTCTCTTAAAAGAGACAAATAATTTGGTCTTTTGTCTGTAGTGATTTCTGTTTGGCGTTGCTGCTTGAATAAAACTGTGCAAATATTTGTCCGATGTTACGAGCAAATGCGCTTCGAGTGCCGGCTGTGGAGTGTGGCCCGCATGCTTGGGTTGCCTAATCTTTCTGGATCGTAGTGGTGTGGTGAGAGGGTACAACTGGAGAGCTGATTGGGAGAATCCGTCTGCGCAAAGGTCAAGTGCGCAGAATGCCGACTCTATTTGTGGTCGAGCAGTCCTTAATGATCGGCGCGAGTGAAAATAAAAGCAGTTCTGTTGGCGGCTTCAGGCTGGTAGGGATGGGTGGTTTTCTGGTAGCGGCCAAGAATCTTTTCGACGTAGTCGATGGTTTCCGGGTAGGGTGGGATGCCGCCATGTTTTTCCACGGCGCCTTCTCCGGCATTGTATGCGGCGGCCACTAAAGCGACATCGCCTTGGAAAAAGGCCAGTAGCCATCTTAAATAAGCCATGCCGCCCTTGATGTTTTCCTCCGGGTCGAATGCATCTTTGACCTGAAATCTTTCCGCTGTGGCGGGAATGAGCTGCATCAGCCCCTGTGCGTTTTTTGCGGATACGGCTTGTGTGTTGAAGGCTGATTCCACGGAAATGACTGCCAGTACCAGATGCGGATCAATTTGGTACTGAGGAGCTAATTTCTGCACCAATGCGAAGACAGGCTGGCTGACATAAAATTCTTTGGCTGGTTGGTGGAGGTGTGTTTGCCAGCAATCGGGGAGGTGTGTCTTGGTTTCATCCGGTGGCGGAATGATTTGCAGCAGTTTTTTTGCGGGAAGATGTTCCTGGGCGGCTGCCATGGTGAGTAATTGCGCGGCGATGTTGTCATTGCGTGCAACGCCCCGGCCGTTGGCGTACATCCAACCCAGCGCGTATTGTCCCTCGGCCGAGCCCCTTTGCGCGGCGCGGCAATACAATTCCAGCGCTTTCTCTCTGTCTTGAGGAACGCCTTCACCATGTTCGTGGCGCCGGGCCTCCGCCACGAGCATTTCGATGTCCTGGGTGATTTGACTGGGTGGCGTTTCTTTATCCTGGGCCAATGCAAGACTGCTTGTCATCAAGCAACCCAACCATATCGCTAATAATCTGGAATCGATGCGCATGCTGAGATCTCCTTGGAATATTCCGCCCTGGGTTTTGTGCTTATTTATGTCTCCACGCTGCTTTCAGTGGCCAGCTGTCAAACCTGCACCATGAACGCGATAATCATTTTGTCTGAAGCGTGACTGAAAATGATTCATGGGCATACATTTCCATACAATACTAATATAAGCAAAATATGTGCCAAGTCATTTAGGGGCGCGGCGGTGGTGTGTAACAGAATGTTTATAAAAAGGAATCTCAGAGTGGTTCAGGATGGAGTCAAGACGGGTGCGGGCAGTGTAAAAGAAATCGACATGTGCTTCGATCAACCATAAAAGGACGGCATGGAAATACCCATCCATAGCAGGGCGAGCACTACAACCGTGATGCCAATGCCGATGGTGCCGACAATCATGCCGACGATGATGGTGAGGCCATCCTTGCTGAGCAGTCCCAGCGACATGATGAGTATGCCCCAGCCGGGTGGAAAATTGGTCAGGGGAATGGGGAGCGCGATGGAAATGGAGAAGATGAACGAGAAAATCCCGATGATGCGTTCCCAGGCGTGCACGCTGATGTAGGTCAGCCTGGGATGCAGGTAACTTTCAATTTTGCGCAACCAGGGCATCGCCTTGCTGACTAATTTTTCCAGATTGTCTTTCTTGATCTCCTTGTCGGCCAGCCATTTGGGAATCCAGGGCGCCTGCATGCCCCACATCATTTGTATCGAGAAAATGAAAAGTGGGATTGAAAAGAAGGTCGTGTATCCCGGCGGGACGGGAACGGGCAGGCAAAGCGGCAGGGCGGCAATGGCCAGTAAAACGCCAAATCCTCGCTCATGCAGTGAGTTTTTTATTTGATTGACTGTAATGACTGCATTGGTGTTCTGTACCACGATTAATTGCAACAATTCAGATGTGTTGCGTTCTTTATTTTCCATCCACCCTCCCTTATTACAAAACCCGAGCCATTTTATATAAATTGATGATACTGAAAAATTATTTTTAATCGGGATTTTACCGTGATCGGACTAAAGCTGTAAGTCATTGCAGCGCTCCGCGTCTGGATAATGTGATGGCATGATGGATTGCGTCGGCTATGTTTGTCTGGCTATGGATCTTGCCGTGCCGCCGGTGTGAGCGGGGCGGAATTGAAGTTTGCTGGCGGTTGTGCAGGAGAGTTGTGAGTGATACCTGCAGCTTGGCTATTGTGGTTTTGCGGTGCGCAAGCGCACCGATTGGCAACTAATATTACTCTGCTGCTGCTTCTTTTCTTTGGCCACCTGCTTAGTAGTGGATAGTGGAGGATGGTTGAATAGTTGCAATTTTTTTATTACCCTTTTGCAGAGAGTGGTTTTTAATCGTGTTGCGTGTTGAATTCTGTTTTTTATCAATACTTACGGAGTGGTTATATCGTGAGAGTGTAAATTCAAACCCTTGTAGCGGGTTTTATCTTGCGGTTTCGTGGCCAGTCCGCGCCAGGAAATTTTAGGGCTTGAGTTGTGAAACGATTGTGTTATATACTGAACATTGCTGTAGGGTTTTATGTAATTTTGGCTCCTCGGCAGAATTTGTGGGTAACCGAAAGCGCCTTTTGTAAGACCATGGCCGGTGATAGTGGAGCACCCCGCCCAATCTCTGAGAAGATGAAGTTGCGACACAAACAACTTCACAGGAGAGAGCGGGATGCAGATCCAGACTATCTTAAACCATCTGCAGAAATTCAAGTCATTTGTCTATGCTGGCGTTCGCTGGGGTGGCAGCAAAGAAACTCCCCATCTGGAGATCGAGGTGGTGGAGAGGCGTAACAGCCGTGCCGTATGCTCGGTCTGTGGTATGCCAAGGGCTGGGTACGACCGTCTTGGGCAAAGGCGTTTTGAGTTTGTTCCGCTGTGGGGTATCAAGACCTATCTGGTGTATGCCCCGCGCCGGGTTGATTGCCCCAAATGCGGGGTGCGGGTCGAATCAATGCCGTGGGCGCTGGGCAAACGGCCCCTGACACAAGCCATGGGTTGGTTCCTGGCCGGTTGGGCGAAGCGTTTGAGTTGGAAAGAGACCGCCGAGGTGTTCCGCACCTCTTGGGAGAGTGTCTTTCGCTCGGTGGAGATGGCTGTGCAGTGGGGACGTGAGCACCGGGACCTTAGCGGTGTACGCGCCATCGGGATTGACGAAATCGCCTGGAAGAAGGGGCACAAGTATCTGACCTTGGTCTACCAAATCGACAGCCACTGCAAGCGGTTGCTGTGGATAGGCAAGGAGCGCAAGTTGAAGACCCTGCTGGGTTTCTTCCGTTGGTTTGGCCAGGAGCGCAGCGCCGAGCTCAAGTACGTCTGTTCGGATATGTGGAAGCCGTACCTGAAGGTGATCGCGAAAAAG
>NZ_FNOY01000071.1 GCF_900107165.1 Nitrosomonas halophila | reverse complement strand
GATGACGATGACGATGACGAAGAGGATGAGGAAGATGAGGGTGACAGCGATGCCGCCACAGCCGAGTCCTCCAGCGACGACGAGTCCGATGATGATGAGGACGACGAGTAAGTATCGGTATTCGTAAAGATAAATAGATGTATTCTAATTGATTGAGAGGGCCCGCGTAAATTTCTGTGCCATTTTCGCGGGCTTCCTTTTTTATTGGTACTTGCCTGCTCGGGTGCGTTGTCAACCAATGAGTCAAGCCCGAAACAGTGGGCTAATGATTGTCGGCAGCAGGCACATGCATTGTGATGCAAATTTTTTTTGTGGGTAGTGAGGGAATTAAGTGACTATCGTTCGTTTGCCGGATGGAACAGAAAGGGTGTTTGATCACCCGGTTACAGTAATGGACGTGGCGGAATCAATTGGTGCTGGACTTGCGCGCGCCGCCTTGGCTGGGAAATTGAATGGTAAGTGGGTTGATATGTCGACGCCCATTGAGACCGATAGTGATTTTGCCATAATTACCGACAAAGATCCTGAGGGGCTGGAAATTATTCGACATTCCTGTGCGCATTTATTGGCACATGCTGTGAAAGAATTGTTTCCGGAAGCGCAAGTGACCATCGGCCCTACCATAGAGAACGGATTCTATTATGATTTCTCTTACAAGCGACCCTTTACTCCAGAAGATCTGGCCGCAATCGAGAAAAGAATGGCTGAAATCAGTCAAAGAAACCTGAAAATACAGCGCCAAGTTTGGGATCGTTCTGAAGCAATCAATTTTTTTAAAAACCAGGGCGAACATTATAAGGCTCAGATTATTGAATCTATTCCTGACAGCGAGTCAGTTTCACTGTATTCGCAAGGCAATTTCACAGATTTATGTCGCGGGCCCCACGTGCCCTCTACAGCCAAACTAAAAGTCTTCAAGTTGATGAAGGTGGCTGGCGCTTATTGGCGCGGTAATGCTGCTAATGAGATGCTGCAGCGAATATATGGTACAGCTTGGGTGCGCAAAGAGGAGCAAAGCAGTTATCTGCATCGGCTGGAAGAGGCTGAGAAACGGGATCATCGTAAGCTGGGCAAACAACTCGATTTGTTTCATATGCAAGAACAAGCGCCAGGAATGGTTTACTGGCATCCGAAGGGCTGGGTGATATGGCAGCAAATCGAGCAGTATATGCGCCAGATTCTTGCCAAGAATGGATATTTGGAAATCCGTACGCCGCTGGTATTGGATAGATCCTTGTGGGAATGTTCCGGGCATTGGGAAAATTTTCGTGAGAATATGTTTGTGACGGAATCCGAGAACCGGCATTATGCAATTAAGCCGATGAATTGTCCGGGCCATGTGCAGATCTTCAATCAAGGTCTCAGGAGTTATCGGGACTTGCCTTTACGGTTGGCGGAGTTTGGTTCCTGTCATCGAAATGAGCCATCAGGTGCCTTGCATGGCATTATGCGCGTACGGGCTTTTACGCAGGATGATGCGCATATTTTCTGCGCCGAAAATCAAATACAAGATGAAGTCGTGCAATTCATCGATTTGCTTAACCAAGTCTACAAGGATTTTGGATACGACGAGATTCTAGTCAAGCTTTCTACACGCCCCCTTAAAAGGGTGGGTTCTGAAGAGCAGTGGGACAAAGCCGAGGCTGCATTGCAGGCAGCATTGGAGCAGAAAGAACTGACGTGGGCTTTGCAGCCGGGTGAGGGTGCATTTTATGGACCTAAAATCGAGTTTTCATTAAAGGATAGTCTCGGACGTGTGTGGCAGTGCGGCACGCTTCAGTTGGATTTCTCTATGCCTGGGAGACTGGGGGCGACTTATGTCGCGGAAGATAATACGAGAAAAGTGCCTGTTATGCTGCATCGCGCCATATTGGGTTCAATGGAGCGTTTTATTGGCATTCTCATCGAGCATCATGCGGGTGCATTGCCGTTATGGCTCTCTCCAGTGCAAGTCATGGTGCTGAATATTTCCAAAAATCAGAATGATTATGCCCAGCTGGTCGCCGATGAATTGAAAAGACACGGTATTCGCACCAGTCTGGACTTGAGAAATGAGAAAATAAGCTATAAAATCAGAGAGCATAGTCTGCAGAAGTTACCTTATCAGATCATTGTGGGTGACAAGGAAATGGGCTCGCAAACCGTTGCGGTTCGCGATCGGTCAGGTGCCGACTTGGGTTCAATGACATTGCGTGGCTTTATAGATCGGTTGCAGAAAGAGATATCTATAAAAGTTTGATAGTGAGGTTCTAGATTCTGGAGGAATTACCATCGCTCAGGGAAAAGCTGTAAGAATTAATGATGAAATCTTAACGCCACAAGTTCGATTGATAGGGCTCGATGGTGAACAGATGGGTATTTTGCCTATTGCCGAAGCTAAGGATTTAGCTGAGCAGGCAGGCGTGGATTTGGTTGAAATTGCGCCAGGTGCTCAGCCGCCGGTCTGTAGAATAATGGACTACGGTAAATATCTTTATCAAGAGAGCAAGAAGAAGCATGATGCAAAGCTGAGACAGAAGCAGATACAGGTTAAAGAAATCAAGTTCCGGCCGAATACCGACGAAGGCGACTACAACATCAAGCTACGTAATTTGGTCCATTTCTTGGAAGAAGGGGATAAAGTTAAAATCACGCTTCGCTTTCGAGGTCGAGAAATGGCACACCAGGAGTTTGGTGTCAGGCTGCTGGAAAGGGTGCGGGAAGATCTTGACGAGCATGCAATCGTGGAGCAATTTCCTCGACTGGAAGGTCGGCAGATGGTTATGGTGCTGGCACCCAAAAAGAAAGAAGTGAAAACCGGTAAATCCAAAGAAAACGAAACCGAACTAAAAACTGGCTCCAAGAACGAATTGACATCCTAGTAACCAAGTGAATAGACGGTTCTTGGTGATAAAAGAAGTTAGCTGTATTAATTACAAGTGATATCTGGGTAATCAAAGTTTTCTGGATAGAAACACCTGGAATCATATCAAAGAGGAAATATCAATGCCTAAAATGAAAACCAAAAAAGGTGCTGCCAAGCGCTTCAAGGTTAGAGCAGGTGGTAGCATCAAGCGCTCGCAAGCATTCAAGCGCCATATTCTCACTAAAAAGACAACCAAGAATAAGCGTCAGCTTAGAGGGATCACTGCCATACATGCAAATGATATGGCTGCTGTGCGTACCATGCTACCCTACGCTTAAGGAGAAATACCATGCCAAGAGTTAAGCGGGGCGTCACAGCGCACGCCCGCCACAAGAAAATCCTCAAGCTTGCTAAAGGTTATCGCGGAAGACGGAAGAACGTATATCGTGTTGCTAAACAGGCGGTGATGAAAGCCGGGCAATATGCTTATCGCGATCGCCGTCAAAGGAAAAGACAGTTTCGCGCATTGTGGATTGCCAGAATTAATGCCGCAGCAAGAGAACAAGGTCTGACTTACAGCGTATTCATGAATGGACTTAAGAAAGCGGGTATCGAGCTCGATAGAAAAGTCTTGGCGGATTTGGCCGTGTTTGATAAAACTGCTTTTGGGAAGATTACAGATCAGGCGCGGGCCAGTCTGGCGTCTTAATGTAATCGAAATTGATGTAGTTACTGATAGGGAAATTGGCCAAAGCCGTAAAGTCATAGTTGGTAAGTATTTACTTTCTTTGATGTAATGTGGCTGAGTATAGTTATTCTCTAGCTACCCAGATCAAATTATTAAGGGAGGCCGGCTTGATCATAGCTTGACCTCCCTTTTTTATGAACGAGTCATTTTATTGTTATGAATAATCTAGAAAACTTGGTCAGTGCTGCAATAAGTTTATTTGATGAAATGAACAATATTGCAGATCTCGAACAAGCCAAAGCTCGATATCTGGGTAGGGATGGAGAGATTACTGCGCTGTTGAAAGGCCTAAAAGAACTGGCTCCTGCAGAGCGGCCAGTCATGGGCGAACGGATCAACCAGGCAAAAAGAATGTTGGAGGAAGCGCTAGTTCGTAGGCGCGGCTATCTCCAGGAAAAAGCTATGGCAGCGCGTTTGGCTGAGGAGAGTCTGGATGTCACGCTGCCAGGGCGCGGGATGGGAATGGGCGGGATTCATCCTGTTACCAGAACAATGATGCGGATTGAGTCGCTGTTTCATTCAATTGGCTTCGCAACGGCAACCGGTCCGGAAATTGAAACGGATTTTTTTAATTTTACCGCCCTGAACATTGCCGAGAACCATCCAGCTCGTGCAATGCACGATACATTTTACGTGGATGATAACAGGTTGCTGCGCACGCATACGTCCCCAGTTCAAATCCACTACATGCAAAATCATAAACCCCCGATCAAAATTATTGCACCGGGGCGTGTCTATCGCTGCGATTCGGATGTCACGCATACACCGATGTTTCATCAGGTTGAAGGGCTCTGGATAGATGAAGATGTCAATTTTGCAGCATTGAAAGGTGTGCTGGCAGAGTTCATGCAAAACTTTTTTGAACGGAGCGATCTGCAGGTACGCTTTCGTCCTTCTTTTTTTCCGTTTACCGAACCCTCTGCAGAAATGGATATTGCTTGCGTGATGTGTAACGGCAAAGGTTGCAGAGTTTGCAGCGATACCGGTTGGTTGGAAGTGCTCGGCTGTGGCATGGTCCATCCTAATGTGATGAAACATGTTGGGCTGGATAGTGAAGAAAATGTTGGTTTTGCCTTTGGCCTGGGTGTGGAGCGTCTAACTATGTTGCGCTATGGCGTAAATGATTTACGTTTGTTTTTTGAGAATGATTTACGTTTTCTGAAGCAATTCAATTGATTCCAACTAACTGATCTGTAGTTATGAAATTTTCTGAGAGATGGCTGCGTACATTCGTCAATCCTGCTTGTTCCAGTGAAGAATTGGCCCATATATTGACCATGGCTGGGTTGGAGGTGGAGAGTGTCACACCAGTTGCCCCCTTTTTTGATAATGTTGTCGTGGCAGAGATTGTCTCCATACAAAAACACGCCAATGCCGATCGTTTGAATGTATGTCTGGTCGATGTGGGCGAGGCCAGTGAGACCTGTTTGCAAATAGTCTGTGGCGCACAAAATGTTGCGGTGGGAATGAAAACCGCTTGTGCGCTGGCAGGCGCCAGGCTACCGGAGTTAAATATCCGAAAAAGCAAGGTGCGTGGAATCGAATCGTTCGGGATGTTGTGTTCTGCCAAGGAGCTCGGGTTGGCGGACGAGGCTGAAGGGTTGCTGGATCTTCCGCATGAGGCACAGGTCGGTATCGATTTCCGGGAATATTATGCGCTAGACGATCGGATATTTACACTCAAACTGACTCCTAACCGGGCAGACTGTCTTGGCATGTATGGTGTTGCGCGCGAAATCGCGGCGATAACGGATACCGGTTTTGTGTTGTCGGATATCGTGCCTGTCAAGGATGAGATTGTGGATCAGGTTGCAATACACGTGGATCAGCCGGCAGCATGCCCACTCTATTGTGGTCGTGTTGTACGCAGCGTGGCGCTTGATGTGCCAACACCGATATGGGTGACCCGTTGCCTTGAACGGAGTGGCCTGCGTCCCGTAAACCCGGTAGTGGATGTCATCAATTATGTCATGCTGGAAACGGGCCAGCCCATGCATGCTTTCGATCTGGATTGCATTGGAAGTGAAGCTGAGCGGGCGCTGTACGTGCGATACGCACAGGCCCAGGAATCTCTCCAGCTGTTAAATGGCGAAGACTTGTCGCTTCGTGAGAATATGCTGGTCATTGCTGATGCGAACAAGCCCTTGGCCTTGGCAGGGATTATGGGGGGGCGTGAGAGCGGGGTGGAGCAGGCGAAAACAATTGATATTTTCCTTGAGAGTGCATATTTCTCGCCTTCTGTCATAAATGGCAAATCATTTGAGCTTGGATTTACTTCTGATTCAGCACATCGTTTTGAGCGGGGTGTTGATTTTTCCATGACACGTCACGCTTTGGAGCGTGCCACAGCCATGATTATCGACATCTGTGGTGGCAAAGTCGGGCCAGTTACGGAATTGAAGCATGACTTGCCGCAGCGCGACGTTGTTGAGGTTCGTCTGCGTCGTATAGAGAAAATCCTGGGAGTGGATTTAGGAATCGATCTGGTATCAAGCTACTTGCGGCGCTTGCAATTCAATTTTTTGGTTAAAGAAGATGTATTTTGCGTGACGCCTCCCGCATACCGCTTCGATCTGGCGATCGAGGAGGATTTTATCGAGGAGCTGGCACGCATCCATGGTTATGATCAAATTCCTGCTTGTTTGCCCAAGGCAAGGATGTATATGTTGCCGGAACCTGAAACAGGCAGCACTTCAATAGCGCAAATACGGCAAATCATGACTACGCGTGATTACCAGGAAGTGATCAATTATGCCTTTGTCGATAAAGACTGGGAATCTGATTTCTCGAGGAATGCATCGCCAGTAGCGCTGAAGAATCCGATCGCCAGTCATATGAGTGTGATGCGTAGCAGTTTGTTTGGGGGGCTAATCAGCAATTTGCAGTTCAATCTCAATCGCAAACAGAGCAGAGTCAGAATATATGAGATTGGCCGTTGTTTTTTGAATGAGGGCAGTATAAGAAAAGAGGTTGAGTATGTGGCAGGACTTTGTTCTGGCAGCGCTTTGCCTGAACAATGGGATGTTCCAGAGCATGATGCCGACTTTTTCGATGTCAAAATGGATGTCGAGACATTGTTGCGGAGCAAGCATGTTCGTTTCGAACCGGCGGTGCATCCAGCTTTGCATCCTGGAAAATCGGCCCAAATCTTGGTCAATCAAAGACCATCTGGTTGGTTGGGGGAGCTACATCCCAGATGGCTCAATAAATATCATTTGCCGCGGACTGCTGTGTTGTTTGAGTTGCGGATCGATGCACTGGCAGCAGAAACACTGCCCGTGATGAGGGTGCTGTCGAAGTATCCTCCCGTGAGAAGAGATATTGCGATTGTGGTGGATAATGATGTCAGCGTGCATGGACTGCTGGAGGCGATGTATGCTGCTAAATCCGCAGTTATATCCGAAATAGCCTTGTTCGATTTATATAGTGGGGAGAAGCTGGAGCCAGGTAAAAAAAGTCTCGCATTCCGTATCCTTCTGCAGGATATTGAAAAAACACTTACTGATCAGGAGATTGATCTGGCTGTTACGAGCTTGGTCGATGTGTTGGGTCAGAAATTTGGTGTCACATTGCGTCACTAACGGTTCCCAGGTCGAGGCGATTGTGCATTGGCGCGATTGCATGCTGTCGTCACCAATCAGATTTTTGCGGGACAGAATATTATCGAAGAGCATTTATTCTCTATCTAAGGGGTGAATATGGCGTTAACTAAAGCGGAGTTGACCGATTTATTGTTTGAGAATGTTGGTTTGAACAAACGGGAAGCAAAAGAAATAGTCGAATCATTTTATGAAGAAATGCGTCTTGCATTGCAGAATGGTGACGGAGTGAAGTTGTCAGGATTTGGCAATTTTCAGTTGAGAACCAAGCCGCAGCGCCCGGGGCGCAACCCTAAAACAGGGGAAGAAATTCCAATCTCGGCGCGGCGTGTAGTGACTTTCCATGCTAGTCAGAAACTGAAGTCTATGGTAGAAATGAATTACCATGGAAAATCAGAAGCCAAGTGATGTGCTTCCGTCGATACCGGCGAAACGCTATTTCACCATCGGAGAGGTAAGTGAACTGTGCAACGTTAAGCCGCATGTTCTACGTTATTGGGAGCAAGAGTTCGCGCAGTTGAAACCGATAAAGCGTCGGGGTAATCGTCGCTATTATCAACATCAGGAGGTTATTCTTATCCGGCGGATACGTGAGTTGTTATACGACTACGGTTTTACTATAAGTGGCGCACGCAATCATCTGATACATGGATTTCAGGGGCAGGCGGATGGTCTGTCCGTGCAGGGTCGTGTGCCGATGGAATCTTCCAGGACATGTTCTGAGGACGTGGATGTGATAGCGCTCAGGGAAGAATTAAAGCGTATCATTGCTTTGCTTGTGGCCAAATAACCGTTGCTAACGCGCTCGGGCAAGCATTGAGTTGCTTTAAAGGCCAAGTTGTAGAACAATTTTGGCGTTGTTGCATCAACAACAGATTTCTTAGTCTGGCCTTGTTTGTTATAATGAAAAATGACGGGGCGTAGCGCAGCCTGGTAGCGTACTTGCATGGGGTGCAAGTGGTCGGAGGTTCAAATCCTCTCGCCCCGACCAATCAGATCATTTGGCAGTCATTTGATCAAATAGAAAATGCGAATTTATATTGAATTAGCGTTTTATAGTTTCTTCCTTCCATCTAAATGAGCACAGAGTGCCTACTCAAAAGTAGGCGCTGTCAATCTGGTTGACTACTTTATCAACTTTTCCAGAGGGTTAGTTAAATGCGCATTTTGCTCAGTAATGATGATGGGTATTTTGCGCCAGGTATAGCCAATCTTGCTGACGTGCTTGCCGATATCGCAGATATAACTGTGGTTGCGCCGGAGCGTGACCGCAGTGGCGCAAGCAATTCGCTGACGCTCGATCGCCCGCTTGGTCTGCGTAAATCACATAATGGTTTTTACTATGTTAATGGCACACCGACGGACTGTGTGCATCTGGCCGTGACTGGGATGCTGGATGTATTGCCGGATATGGTGATATCGGGGATTAATGATGGTGCCAATATGGGTGACGATACGATATATTCAGGTACCGTTGCTGCTGCAACCGAAGGGTTTCTGTTGGGTTTGCCCTCCATAGCGGTTTCATTGGTCAGTGTTTCGAGAGGAAATTTTTCTACAGCATCAAGGGTTGTGCTGAATCTTGTGAAAAGATTTGTTGAGAACAGGTTTCATGTGCCGATCCTGCTCAATGTCAATGTGCCCGATATACCTTACGAGCAGATGCAAGGGATAGAAGTGACGCGACTGGGGCGACGCCATAAAGCGGAAGGTGTTATTAAATCCCAGACTCCAAGAGGGGATGCGGTGTATTGGGTCGGTGCTGCAGGGGCGGCGCAGGATGCCGGTGAGGGGACTGATTTTTTTGCGTTACAGAATAACCGGGTATCGATTACGCCTTTGCAGATAGACTTAACTCGCTATGATCAGGTCGGGTATGTTAAAAATTGGCTGGCATTATGAGCGCAGGTTCTGAATACCGGATTGATTTCTAGACAGCATGATGGCTGCCGCATGGCTGATCTGTTGGATGACGTGCCTGCGTTGTTATTATAGAGCTGCCGTATGTGCTCCCCGACTTATAATAGAGGCTAGAATTTTTCAGGCTTGGGCTGATATAGAATAATAATAGAGGGGAGTGGGTGCGTGAGTGTGCGTCAAACTGGCATTGGTATGACATCTCAGCGAACGCGTATTCGTATGGTCGAGCGTTTGCGAGAACAGGGTATTAAAGATGAAGTGATACTGACCGTAATGAATCTTATCCCACGCCATCTTTTCGTTGAAGAGGCTTTGGCTTCCAGAGCTTACGATGATGTGGCTTTGCCTATCAATTATGGTCAGACAATATCCAGTCCGTGGACGGTCGCACGTATGTCGGAATTGCTGCGAGGAAATGGCGGCAATTCATTAAAAAGAATGCTGGAAATCGGAACGGGTTGTGGGTATCAGACTGCAGTTTTGGCCAAGATCGCATCTGAGGTTTACTCTATTGAACGAATTGGCCCATTATTGACACGTACAAGAATACGATTGCGGGAATTGGGTGTTCGCAATGCTGTTCTGAAACATGCTGATGGTATGTTGGGGTTGCCGGAGGCAGCGCCTTTTGATGGAATTATGCTGACGGCGGTTATCCCTGCAATCCCTGAGGATTTGTTAAAGCAATTGGCGGTAGGTGGGCGTATGATTTTTCCGAAGGGAAGCAGGAAACAAAATCTATGTGTAATCGATCATACTCACGAAGGATACATAGAAACGATACTGGATGAAGTTAGATTTGTTCCAATTCTTCCAGGCGTAGTCAATAGGTGACCGACACATGATGCGCTCTTGCTAATACCGGCCAGTTTTATGAAGCATCTTGATTTTTCTTGGCAAGCACTCATGATAATTGGAATCAAATTCTTTCGTCACGGAGTTGAAAATGGCTTCAAGCCGCGGCATGGTTTGGCATTGTTTGCAGGTTTGTTGCTGAGCGCCTGTGTTTCGAAACCACATCCTGTTCCCGTTGTTGAGCACGAGTTCGGTCGCTATCAGTCGATACCCGGCAGACTGCTCACCGATCAATCTGGTAGGCGCATCTATATTGTACAAAGAGGGGATACGCTTTACGGTATTGCGCTCAAGTATGGGCTTGATATCAATCAGTTGGCTGAAAGAAACAGAATATCTGATCCTGCAGTACTCAGAGTCGGACAGGAGATAGAGCTATATGCTGCTGGTCAAGAGGGACAAGTGAGTGTTCAGGAACAATCGAGTGATCAGCCAGCGCTTTTTGCAATATCCCAGTCAGGCTATATACAGTCTGAGGGGGGCGGTTATCAGCTGGAGACATTGGCAGCTAATGGCGGGCAATCCTCAACTTTGCTTAAAACCGAGCCTAAAGGCACAATGCTGGCCTATTCTGAAGCTGCAACGAGCCAGTTAAACAAGCAGCAACAGGACAAAAAAGTTACACCGGCACAACATAAGGAGGCAGAGGCCGCAGTGGCCACTCAGACGGCAACCCAGAAAAAGTCTGAGGATAAGAATCGCAGTGGTATCAATTGGGCGTGGCCTGCAGACGGAAAGGTTGTAAACAAATTTTCTGAGAAAGCTAGGGGGGTGGGAATTGCCGGGAGTCTTAGCCAGCCTGTCCTGGCTTCTGCTGCAGGCACAGTTGTGTATAGTGGCAGCGGTCTGCGGGGCTATGGGAATTTAGTGATCATCAAGCATAACGAAACATATTTGAGTGCTTATGGGCATAATCGCAAAGTCCTGGTCCACGAGGGCGAAAAAGTTTCCAGAGGACAGAAAATAGCAGAAATGGGAAACACAGATAGTGGAGCTGTCAAGCTCCACTTCGAAATTCGAGAACGAGGCAAACCAGTCGACCCGCTTAATTTTCTGCCTTATCGCTGATGGTAGATCCGTTGATGCTGGTTGGTCGGTGTTATACTGAAGCCATTAGTCAGCAGCCACGAGGTTTCGTAAAAGCTCAACGTCCACGCCCTTCTCTAGACGATCTGAATTTTTATGCTGTAAGTCGGTGGTGCTGTCCAGATCTGCCAGTGTCATGATTGCGCCGCTGAAATCGTGTGAACGCGTGTATTCACTGACTGTAATGACGGTCTTTAAGCCTGCGGCCAAGGCAGCTCTTAATCCGTTTTCGGAGTCTTCAATAGCAATACATGCTTCGGCTGGTAAATCAAGCTGATTCAGTACCCAGTGATAAATATCTGGTGCCGGTTTTTTTTGGGGAACGATATCGCCAGCGCCAATGACATCAAACCATTCCACTGCGTCTTCTCCTAATGTGCATTTAAGCAAAGTGGTGACATTTGCAAGCGTCGTGGTGGTGGCAATGGCGATCTTTATGTTTTCCGAGCGTAACTGCTGGATCAAGCGTTCGATGCCCTGCCGCAGCGGGATTTTTCCGGCTTCCAATAAAGCAACAAAATATTTGGTTTTGACTTGATGGATGGTGGCAATCCATTCGTCAAGATCATGCCTGTCAAGTAAGTGTGGTGCATACGCACCAAGAAAGTGCCGGATTCTTTCTTTTCCACCGGTAGTTTGAAGCAGTTCCCCATAGAGCGCTACATCCCACTCCCAATCCAGTTGAAGTTCCTTGAAGGCCTGGTTGAATGCGAGGCGGTGCCCGTCTCGCTCCGTGTCGGCAAGCGTGCCATCCACATCGAATAAAATAGCTGATAAAGTCACTGTGCTATGGAGTTAAGATTGTTTAAGGTAGTGATAGCTTGCCCGTTGCAAGCGGTCGGTTACGGCGAGCCAGTCAAGTCTGCTCGGCGGTGCCTCGATCAGAAGCTGGTCGTAGCCCAGTTGATCAAGTCTCCTCAACGTGGCGTAAAGTATTTTACCGTATGTCACGGGATTATCCGGCATCAGAATGAAGTCAAGTTGCTTTTTATGTGCGTCAGGGAGAGGGGTGTGTGTGAGGATTGCGGTACGTTTGCCTTGTTGCTGAAACCATCGTGCACGTATCCAGAGATCGCTGCCGGTTGAACAGATTTCCAGCGGTGTATCGGGGGCATAGTGGGCGGGCAAACTTCCGGAAGCGCGCACGGAATGACTGACAGGGTTGCCGAGTATTTTTTGTGTGAGTACATTTTCAATTGCGTCGACCGAAATTCCGCCCGGCCGCAATAGCGTAACAGTCTTGCCAATACAGCTCACAATGGTGCTTTCTAGCCCAACTTCACAAGAACCTCCATCCAAAATTACACCGATCTCGTTTTTGAATTCTTCGCGCACATGCATGGCAGCGGTCGGGCTCAGGTGCCCGAAACGATTGGCCGAAGGTGCGGCGATTGCCTTGCGTGTGCCAAGCGCCCGCAGGAGTGCCTGTGCGATGGGGTGTCGTGGGATACGCAAGCCCACAGTGTCCTGACCCCCAGTAATGCTTGCGGGAATGCGATTACTTTTGGGTAATATCAGTGTCAATGGCCCTGGCCAAAATTGCTCAGCTAGTAACCAAGCCGCAGTAGGTATTTCGGATGCCCAGTATTCTAGATCAGTCATGTCCGCAAAATGCGCGATCAATGGGTGATTGCTAGGCCGTCCCTTGATTTTAAAGATTTTCTCAATAGCCTGGGGCTGGGTAATGTCCGCGCCAAGTCCATAAACCGTTTCAGTGGGAAATGCAACAATTTGACCGCTGCGCAAATGGTTGGCGGCAAGCTCTATTTGCCGTGAGGTGGTGCGCGCAAAGTTATCGCCACTCAGTGTAAGTGGGTCATATGCAGAGGGTCGAAGTTCGTCTTGGAGCATTGCAAGCGAGATCATCTATAGGAATGAAATGTCTTCATCTATTGCCAACTTGCCATTATAGGCTACTCGTCGTTGTCAGGCGACGCAAAATTTCATCGAGTCGAAAGTTAGGTCGGTATAACCACGAGTAAAACATGGATAATGAATGAGACGACTATCATGAAAAGACTATGTTGATTAAATTTGGTTCTAAACGGGTCATTCAGGGGTAAATGAAAACTCTATGAATTTATTTTATTTTTGTAATTCCCTGGTTAAGGTAAGGAAAAAAGGGCTTGACTAAAAGTCATAAGGTGACTAGCCTCTCGTTTGTGTCTAGTGGAGGTGAGTTTGACTTTGCTGGAACAAAATAAGAAGTGCATTAGACAATAGCCATGGAAGGATTGTGGTTATTGAGATGGTAGGTAATGAAAGCTGAGTATTTCATTACTGTTTCTAACAAAAATGTAGTGAACAGGAGGAATAGAGATGGCAACTACGATGGGAACGAGCAGCGCATCGTCGACCTCGG
>NZ_FNOY01000007.1 GCF_900107165.1 Nitrosomonas halophila | reverse complement strand
GACTTAAAAAAACGCTACTGGGGGCGCCATTTTTGGGCGCGAGGATACTTTTGTGTAACATCAGGAGAACTGACAGAAGAAATGATTCAAAACTATTTGGAGCATCATTTTGAACCTAAAGGTGATGATAATTTCAGAACCGAAAGCTAAACGGGTCTTAAGACCCGTATCCTGACTTTAGTCATTGTCACTAACCCACCAGCTTTAGCTGGTGGTTGTTTAGTCAAGCTGTTAAGTGAAGGGAAAGCTTTGCACCGTAGCGCAATATTTGGATGCCCGGCCTGAATGTGTCTGCAATGATAAGGCCTGGATTCCGAATTTATCAGAAAATTCCGGGATTGCTAAATGAGGTACTATGATCATGAAACGTCGTATATTTCTGCAAAGTGGCGCGGTCCTGGCCGCATGGCCTTTGATCGCTGCCTGTTCACGTCAATCGATTCCCGACTCTCAAACCAAAATGAAAATTGATCCTGTTACCGTGACGCCGCTCGACAAACCTCATGAGGCATGGCGTTCCCTGTTGCCGCCCGAGGCTTACCGTGTATTGTTTGAAGAGGATACCGAACAGCCGGGCAGCAGTCCGCTCAATGATGAATACCGCGAAGGGATCTATCTATGTGCGGCCTGCTATTTGCCGTTGTTCGAAAGCCAGCATAAGTATGCCAGTGGAACGGGGTGGCCCAGTTTTACGCAACCGATTGCCGGACATGTTGCCACAAAGCGTGACTATAAACTGATCATGCCGCGCACCGAATATCATTGCGCACGCTGTGGCGGACATCAGGGGCATGTGTTCAATGATGGCCCACCCCCTCGCGGAGAGCGCTGGTGCAACAATGGCCTGGCACTCAAATTTGTTCCCAGGGGTGAGACGATTCCTGAGTTGAGAGGCTGATGATGGCTATGCTAAATCACTTATTGCGTATAACAAGTTTGCTGTTATGGCTGAGTGCGTTGGTAGGATGCCAGCCATTGGAGAGAGAAGCTTCAATTGGGGCGAGCAACTATCAGGAGGATACGCCAGAACAGTCAGATTGGGCGGTGGCCATTTTTGCCGGTGGATGCTTCTGGTGTACGGAGGCAGACTTCGATAAGGTTCCGGGTGTAAAGGCCACCCTCTCCGGTTATATTGGCGGGCAGGTGGCGCATCCGACTTATGAGCAAGTCAGCAGCGGCAAGACCGGGCATATTGAAGCAGTCAAGGTCTATTATGATCCGGCCCAAACCAATTATGCGCGGCTATTGGCCGCATTTTGGCCAACCATTGATCCACTGACAGCGGATGGTCAGTTTTGTGACAAGGGGCCGCAATACCGGTCCGCAATTTTTGTACAGGATGACATCCAGCGTCAGCAGGCAGAAACATCCCGTGCAGCGCTTGACCAATCAGGCCGCTTTGAACAAGCGGTCGTGACGGAGATTCTGCCTGTTACTGATTTTTATCCGGCGGAAGCATACCACCAGGATTACTATCTGAAAAATCCGATTCGCTATAAATATTATCGTAGCCGTTGTGGCCGGGACCAAAGACTGGCTGAGCTATGGGGCGATAGGTGAGACAGACTGTCCGCGAATCATGCGTTACGCGATACGGTTGCCCCGCACTTTCCATGCGATGGCAGGAGTGAGCCTATATTTTGGGGCCATTCGCTGGCTAGGAGATCTAAAATCGAGTGATGACTCGTGGCCGCGCACCACTTAGGGCTCATTAACGAGCCCTTAAGCGACCACGAGTCATAATCTACTCAATTTTGCCTCAGTTTTGTCCTGAGCGGACTGCCTCAAGGTTCTCCTTGGCTTCTTCGTTCCCCTGTTCCGCTGCTTTTTCAAACCATTTGATGGCTTCATCGCTATCTTGCTCTACGCCTTCGCCGGTAAGATAAATCACGCCCAGATTGTTTTGCGCGTCAGCATTGCCTTGTTCTGCAGATTGGGTAAACCATTTCAATGCGGTTTCGATATCTTTTTCAACGCCGTCGCCATGGAGATAAAGTAGTCCCAGGTTGAATTGCGCTTCAGCATGTCCTTTCTCGGCGGCACGAAAGAACCAGCCGGCAGCAGAGACGGGATCGTAATCCATGATATTGCCGGCAGCATCACGGGAAACCGCTTCGCCAGTGTAAAACATTGCGCCCAGGGCATTCTGAGCATCCGGATCGCCTGCTTCCGCGTCGCGGCGCAATTTCTGGAAGCGTTCTTCGGGGGTGAGGCCATCATCCAGTGTGGGCATGATTTGTTTTCTGAGCTCATCTTGCTCTTCCTTTGACAGTCCCTCTTTCAGAAAGGAAGGAAGCTCATCAATAGCGGTGACTTCGTCCATCATCAACATCTTCTGGGATTCATCCTGGGCAGCCTGCTCGGCGGATTCTTTTCCTCCGCATCCAGCGAGTCCCAGGACAGTGAATAATAAAAATATAATGATTTTCATGCTATTTCCTTTATAAAAAGTTGATTGGAATGGTGGCTGGTCAGAATTTTGATAGCTTGCGAACAGACAACTGGGCGCGTTGTCCCCATAAAGGATCGGATGGATTTGTTTCAGGGTCAGCGTACATGTTGGGAATTTTGTACCGGGCAATATCGCGCCAAGGCAGCGTTATGGGTTCCGAGCAGCACCGATATCATGACAAGTTCATGAAAAGTTGCAAATGTTGTTGATAATTATTGTGCGCCCGCCTTGATTAAAAGTTCCATGACCTCTTTATGCTGATATTTTTTTGCCAGTAAAAGTGCCGTGGCTTCATTCGCTGCTTTGGTGTTGATATGGGCGCCGGCAGCCAGCAAGGTTCTGGTTGCGCCTTGATGGCCATTCTGTGCGGCGAGCATCAAGGCAGTCGCACCACTTTGGGTTTGTGCGTTGATATCAGATTTTGCTCTGATCAGTTCCTGTACGGCAACCTGATATCCCATTTGTGCGGCAAACATCAATGCGGTCACGCCTTCTTCGGTGGTGGCATGCACATCGGCGCCTGTCTGGATGAGGAAACGCAAAATCTCAAGACGATTGCGATGCGCCGCCTGCATCATGGCGGTCATGCCATCATTGGACGCCGCATCCTTATCCGCGCCTGCTGCCAGCAGTATTTTCAGGACGTCCGGCCGATCATCTCGGGCCGCCAGCAGTAAGGGCGTGTAGCCCTGCTCGGATCTTGTGTCGATTTCCGCGCCTGCAGCGAGTAGCATTTTGACGATTCTATCGCGTCCCATTTGAGAGGCGACTAAAAGGGCGGCATTCTTCTCGGCAAGCTCGATCGTGTCACCTGACTCGTCCAGCATCGCTTTCACACGAGAAAATCGTCCTTTCCCTGCAGCGTCGATGAAATCGTCTGGGACTGAATTGGCGGCTAGATTTCCTGACAAACTCAGGATGCCGGCTAGCATGCACCAGCGCCATAAAGGGTTTCTCAGAATTGTTTTCAGGTAAACGATGATATTCACAGACTTTTCCTCATTGTTCGGTAATGGCGAATAAACGTTGATATTCCTTGATCGCATAGCGATCGGTCATGCCCGCGATATAATCGGCAATGGCCTGGTGTCCATAATCAAGAAACTTATGCTGATACTTGTCAGGTAATAGCGCAGGCTCTTGCTCGAAGGCGGCAAACAATTTCTTGATCGTATGGCGAGCTTTTTTGCTCATGCGCATCACCTGGTAGTGTTTGTACAGATTCTTGTGCAGGAAGCGTTTCAGCTCCTGCTGCTCCCGCTTTATGTGATCGCTGAAGCCGATTAATGAAGGCGCTGCACGTACTTGGTTCGGATCGCTGGGTGCAATTGCCATGATATTGGTCTTGCTCTGGATGGTTAAGTCCATCGCTAACGTATTGATCATGCTGCGCACCGTTTCGTGGATCAGGCGTCGGCCGGTAAGGTTTGGGTAGCATTGCCTGACCTGATGCAGATGTCTTGCGAATAGGGTGACGTCCTCAAGCTGTGCCAAGGTGATCAGGCCGGAACGCAGACCGTCATCGACATCGTGGTTATTGTAGGCAATCTCGTCGGCCAGATTGGCCAGCTGCGCCTCCAGTGAAGCTCTGCGGTCGCACAAAAAGCGCTCGCCCAATTTGCCCAGACCTTGAGCCTTCTGTCTGGAAATTCTTTTTAGAATACCTTCACGCGTTTCAAAACACAAATTCAGTCCGTCGAATGTCGCATAGCGTTCTTCCAGCTGATCGACTACGCGCAGGGACTGCAAGTTATGCTCGAATCCGCCATATTCCTTCATGCAGTCATTCAAAGCATCCTGTCCAGCATGGCCGAAAGGTGTGTGACCCAGGTCATGAGCGAGCGCGATCGCTTCCACTAAATCCTCATTAAGGCGCAAATTGCGCGCAATGGAGCGCCCAATCTGGGCAACTTCCAGGCTATGTGTCAGGCGCGTACGAAATAGATCGCCTTCATGGTTGACGAACACCTGGGTTTTGTATTCAAGCCGACGGAATGCGGTTGAATGAATGATGCGATCCCGATCACGCTGGAACTCGCTGCGTCCAGTGGGGGAATCCTCCTGAATATGGCGGCCATGTGAATTGGCATCTGAAACCGCATATGGCGCTAACACATTACTCATTGGCGATACAGGCTGACAGAGTTTCTGATAGAACTGATGCAGACACATTGTTGACCAGCGCAGCCTCGCCGATACGGTTGAGCAGGATGAAGCGGATCGTCCCCCCTTCTACCTTTTTGTCTAGTTGCATCGACTCGAGATAGCGTTCAGGACTGATACGCGGTCCTTGGATGGGCAAACCCGTTTTTTCGAATAAACATCTGATTCGTTCGACATCCTGCTGCGTAATGCGTTCCAGGCGGCTGGAGAGATCAGCCGCCATGATAGTGCCCGCTGCGACGGCTTCACCGTGGAGCCAGGCGCCGTAACCCATGGCATTCTCAATGGCATGGCCGAAAGTGTGGCCGAGATTGAGTAAAGCCCGCAGACCGCTTTCCCGTTCATCCAGCGATACAATCTCAGCCTTTATTTCGCAGCTGCGGCGGATGGCATGCTGGACCGCTGCTGCATCCCTTGCCAGCAATTGCGTGATGTTTCGCTCCAGCCAATCAAAGAAATCAGCGTCGTATATCAGCCCGTACTTGATGACTTCCGCAATGCCGGCGCGTAATTCCCTGTCTGGCAAGGTGGTGAGCGTCGAGCTGTCGGCAAGCACCAGCTGCGGTTGGTGGAAGGCACCGATCATGTTTTTGCCGAGCGGATGGTTGATGCCGGTTTTGCCGCCTACTGAAGAGTCTACTTGTGCAAGCAATGTGGTGGGAATTTGAATGAAAGGGACCCCGCGTAAATAAGACGCGGCTGCAAATCCGGTCAGATCACCAATAACGCCTCCACCCAGCGCAATGAGAGGGGTTTTGCGTTCACAGCGGTGTTCGAGCAGGGCATTGAAAATCAGGTTTAAGGTTTCCCAGTTTTTATATTGCTCACCGTCCGGAAGGATGACGACAAATGTTTCGACACCGGCTTCGCTGAGGGTGGCGCGCAGCCTATCGAGGTAGAGCGGCGCTACAGTAGTATTGGTTACAATCGCAGCTTTCCTGGTAGGGAGATGCGGTAACAGCAAATCGACTCGGGTGAGTAGATCCTGGCCGATATGAATGGGGTAGCTGCGATTTTCTGGGCAGACGTCAAGCCTGACCCTGACTGATTCAATTGCTTTCATGTATAACGCCTTCTAAATCAATATGATGATAGGATGAAATGTCTGTGCCCTGCGCCTCATTGATTGTCAGCGAAAATATTTATGAAATTATTGCTGCGCTGGTTTATCGGTTTTGTGCGGATCACTGGTGGTCGGGATGGATAGTTGATTTGCCGGGGTTCAAGAAGGATCGCAAACGACAGCGATGAAATTTATTCGGATTCTTTATTGGGCGATGGCTGTCTGGGTGGATGTTCAGTTCGCTCGGGCTTGAACTGCAGCAGTTTCTGGATCAATTTTTGCACAAGGACACGCACGCCTTGTCTGCCGCTATCGATAATGATATGCGCAGTCTGGCGGTAAATGGGATCACGTTGCGTGTAGAGTTCCTGTAATCTGGCGTGCAGATTGCCGGTCTGGAGCAGGGGCCGGTTTTTATCCAAGCGTGTACGCCGCTGGAGTTCGCTTACGGGCGCGCATAGATAAACCACTGTTCCATGCTGTCGCAGCAGTGCACGGTTCTCCGGCCGCAAAATTGCGCCGCCGCCCGTTGCCAGTACAATATTCTGCAATTGCACAATTTCCCGCAGTACTTCGGTTTCACGCTTGCGGAAACCCGTTTCGCCTTCAATCTCGAAAATTACCGGGATTCTGACGCCTGTGCGCTCCTGTATTTCATGGTCGGTATCGACAAAAGTTTTGCCGATCTGGCTGGCCAGTAGCTTGCCGATAGTCGTCTTGCCTGCCCCCATCATACCGATCAAAATGACATTACCGGGTACTGACCCGGTGTCCAGATTTTTAATGGTAGAGACCCTGCTGCGTTGCATGCTGTAATTGTAACGGAAATGCCCGATGAAACTTTGAATATTCCTGAGAACAGTAAAATTTTTCATCCTCTGACCTGAGTTCTGGTTGAACGAAGTAGGGGGGCAATCTTGCGAGTATGGCATCAAGAGCAGTGCTGATCAGAGCGGCTGCCGGCAGTTGCACCAATGCGTGCCGACAATTATAAGCTGTTTTATTTTGACCTGATACCGCCGTGCGATTTGACAACTATGTCATTCGGCTCATCGCACCAATGGCGTTTTGCGGTATCAAAAAATTTTCCACTTATTCCCAGTGCTGAGTAATATGTGCATATGAGTCTGTATTACCAGTCGTTGGGGATTTTTTGCAAAGGAGTTGCCATGCATGTCCTGCGCCAATGCCTACGCATGAGTATTTTGGGGGTATCGCTTGCAGGTTGCGCAACGCAGCCGCTGGTTGATCCATCAATTGCTGTGCCCAGGGCGCGCATCGAGTCAAATGGATTTTCTGTCTTGCCACCACCGGGGGAGAACTGGTTTCTGGGGGTCGGATCCTTGCGCGAGATTGTTTACAAGAAACAGCTTGCGGAGTCGCTTGACCAACCTGTGCTGCACAGCTATTTGGTTGGGGCGGCGCGTCTCGATACGGCAATCAAGCTCAAGAATCCCGAGGATCTCCTGGCATTTTTTGATTACAATCTGAGGGCAAACAGGGCACATTTAAAACTTATATCAGTGAATGCTACCCTGGATCAGGAAAGAAGCAATCGAATGGGGAGTGATTGCCTGCGTTATGAGTTCGATCTGGAAGAACAAGCCAATTCCAATCCGGCGGGCATGGTGTATCAGCTGACCGTACAGGGTTTCCAGTGCCGCCATCCGTCATCCTTGCAGGTGGTGATTGATGCCTATTGTTCGGAGCGTTATCCGCAATCCCATCCATCTACAGGCAAGTTATATGCACATGAATGTGCGGCGTTCCTGAATCAGGTGCAGTTCAGTCCTTTGCAGGCACCCGGGGAGAGCCGTGAGGGGGATATGCTGCCCCGGGAATCCTCGCAATGGTGGAAGAAGAGGGTGCCGGTAGATAGTGGCACATATGCATGAATCGACAAAATGGCCTGAGTGGACGGGTTGACGCGCATCCGGTGAGGCCATCCCAATCCTGTCAGGATTGGGATGGCCTGCTTTTATAGAAAACGCGCGACAAATGCTTTTTCAACATTGCCCGTCAGTGGAATTTTCACCCGGTATCCGCTGCCCGGCGCCACGCTCATCCGGTTGCCAGCCAGATCCTGCATTTGTTCGAGCTGGATGACCTGATTGCCGGCGGGATGGACGATTTCCAGGTGGTCTCCGACCTGGAAACGGTTTTTGACGAGGATCTCAACCATTCCGTTTGCGCTGTCAACATGCTCGATGTCGCCGACATATTGGCTGCGCCGCGACTCGGAGTGGCCGCGCAGGTAATTCTGGGTTTCCTGGCTATGATGGCGCTGGTAGAACCCATCGGTATAGCCACGGTTGGCCAGGCCTTCCAATTGCCCGAGCAGAGCGGGATCAAAGGGGCGTTGTTGAACGGCATCATCGATTGCCTGGCGATAAACTTGGGCGGTGCGCGCGACATAATAGGTCGATTTGGTACGCCCTTCGATCTTGAGCGAATCTATGCCAATTTCAGTGAGACGGGCGACATGCTCCACCGCACGCAAATCTTTTGAATTCATGATGTAGGTGCCATGCTCGTCTTCCATGATCGGCATCAGTTGCCCCGGCCGTTTGCCTTCCTCGATCAGATAGACCTGATCCGCTGCAGGGTGCCGTGTGACGGGTTGGCTTGGAAAGGATGAGGACGATTCGGCCGATGCAAGCGCCTGGCTGAAGTCGAAGTCAATCTTTTGCAAGGGCTCGATGTCGCCGCAGGCATTCTCTTCAGCTGCCTTGACCTTGTAATCCCAGCGGCAGGAATTGGTGCAGGTGCCCTGGTTGGGGTCGCGGTGGTTGAAATAGCCGGATAACAGGCATCGTCCCGAATAGGCAATGCACAATGCGCCATGGACAAAGACCTCGAGTTCCATGTCCGGGCAGAGGTCACGAATTTCGCTGATTTCATCCAGTGACAGCTCGCGCGAAAGAATGACGCGTGTCAGGCCGATCGACTGCCAGAACTTCACCGCCGCGTAATTGACAGTATTGGCCTGTACCGACAGGTGAATCGGTATATCGGGCCATTTCTCCCTGACCAGCATGATAAGTCCCGGATCGGCCATGATCAGGGCATCGGGCTTGAGTGCGATGACCGGTTCCATGTCGCGTAGATAGGTTTTGACCTTGGCATTATGCGGCATCAAATTACTTGCCACGAAGAATTTCTTGCCAAGCTTGTGCGCTTCGGTAATGCCTGTGCGTAATTGTTGCAATGAGAATTCGTTGTTCCGGGCGCGCAGGGAGTAGCGGGGCTGGCCGGCATAGATGGCGTCTGCGCCAAATGCATACGCTGCGTGCATTTTCTCCAGGGAACCAGCGGGAAGGAGTAATTCGGGGGCTTTTGGCATGGTGTAAAATGAAACAAGAGAGCGGAAGCCCTGCTACAGATGGTGGCAGGGCTCCGGTGGTTTGTGAAATTCCTTTTCTGTCCAAATTTTCTGAATTGTATCATCATGCCGGTTGATCCTGCTTTTGTTCACTTGCGCTTGCACAGCGAGTATTCCGTCGTCGACAGCATCGTGCGCCTCGAGGAGGCGCTATCGAAAGCGCAGCAGGACGGTATGCCGGCGCTGGCGTTGACGGATTTATCGAATGTGTTTGGATTGGTCAGGTTCTATCAACAGGCCTGCAAGATCGGTATCAAGCCGATTGCCGGGTGTGATGTGTGGCTCAGTAATGAGAACAATCCGGATAAGCCTTTTCGTCTACTCTTACTGTGCCAGTCATTCACTGGCTATTTGCGCTTGTGCCGCTTGTTGTCACGTGCTTACCGGGAAAACATGCAGCGCGGCCGGGCTGAGCTGAACAGGGCCTGGTTTCAGGTCGAGGAAATTGGTACAGACGGATTGATTGCGTTATCGGGCGCGCAGCAGGGCGAAATCGGCCAGCTGCTGTCACAGTTTGATGTATCTGCCGCGGAAGCGGTCGCCATGGAGTGGGCGAATTTGTTTCCGGGTAGGTTTTATCTCGAGATTCAGCGCTGCGGGCGGCCAGGCGAGGATGCCTGGGTGGGCAATGCCGCGAGTCTGGCATCCAGGCTGCAGTTGCCGGTCGTGGCGACCCATTCCATACAATTCATGCAGCCGGATGATTACAAGGCGCACGAAGCCAGAGTTTGCATCGCGCAGGGGTATGTGCTGGGTGACCGGCGCCGTCCCAGGGATTTTACCGAGCAACAGTATTTCAAGACCCAGGCCGAAATGTGCGAGCTGTTTAGCGATATGCCATCCGCACTGGCCAACAGTGTGGAGATTGCCAAGCGGTGTTCGCTGATGCTGGAGTTGGGCGTCAATCGCTTGCCGGATTTTCCGACGCCAGCGGGCGTGAGTATCGAGCAGTATCTGCGTGAACAGGCGCATGCCGGGCTGGCGACGCGACTGAAGCAACTGTTTCCGGAAGCGCAGCAGTTGGCGGATAAGCAAGCAGTCTATAAGAGCCGTCTGGATTTTGAAGTTGAGACCATCATCCAGATGGGATTTGCTGGCTATTTTCTGATCGTGGCGGATTTCATCAACTGGGCCAAGCGACATGAAGTGCCGGTCGGTCCGGGGCGCGGCTCCGGCGCGGGTTCGCTGGTGGCCTATTCGTTGGGCATTACCGACCTGGATCCATTGCGCTACGACTTGCTTTTCGAGCGGTTCTTGAATCCGGAACGGGTTTCCATGCCGGATTTCGATATCGATTTTTGCCAGGACCGGCGTGAGCGTGTGATTGAATATGTGCGTGACCGCTATGGCGCCGAGAGCGTGGCCCAAATTGCAACCTTCGGCACGATGGCGGCAAAGGCAGTGGTGCGCGATGTCGGCCGCGTGCTGGATCTGCCGTATAACTTTGTCGATCAGCTGGCCAAGCTGGTGCCGTTCGAGCTCGGGATGACCCTGCAGAAGGCCCGGGAAATCGAACCCTTGCTCAATCAGCGCGCACGCGAGGAAGAGGATGTGCGCAATCTGCTGGAATTGGCTGAACGCCTGGAAGGGTTGACGCGTAACGTTGGCATGCATGCCGGCGGCGTGTTGATCGCGCCGGGGAAAATCACCGATTTTTGTCCAATTTATTGTGCCGATTCGGGCGAATCGGTTGTCAGTCAATACGACAAAGATGATGTCGAAAAAATCGGATTGGTCAAATTCGACTTTTTAGGGTTGCGGACCCTGACGATTCTTGACCGGGCAGTGGCCGATGTGCGGCAACATTTGGCGACGCGTGGCGAAGCAGGTGGACAGCAAACGCCATCCGGACAACTGTTCTCGCTGTCCGGCATTCCTCTGGAAGATGCGGCAACATTCGCCCTGATGGCGAAAGGTAACACGGTTGGCATCTTCCAGTTTGAATCGCGCGGCATGAAAGATCTGTTGCAAAAGGCCAAGCCCGACCGGTTTGAGGATTTGATCGCGCTGGTGGCACTATACCGGCCTGGTCCGATGGACTTGATTCCTGATTTTATCGATCGCAAGCATGGCAGGCAGCGGGTGGATTATCTCGATCCGCGTCTCGAGCCGATTCTGGGCCCCACCTATGGCATCATGATTTACCAGGAGCAGGTCATGCAGATTGCCCAGGTAATCGGTGGCTACAGCCTCGGTGGTGCCGATCTGCTGCGGCGTGCGATGGGCAAGAAGAAAGTGGAGGAAATGGCCCAGCAGCGCACGATTTTTGTTGAGGGTGCGGTCAAGAACGAAATGGCCGAGCAGGACGCGATCACCTTGTTCGGTCTCATGGAGAAATTCGCCGGATATGGCTTCAACAAGTCGCACGCAGCGGCCTATGCACTGATCGCGTATCAAACGGCTTATCTCAAGGCGCATTTTCCGTCCGAGCTCATGGCGGCCTGCCTATCGTCGGATATGGACGATACCGATAAGGTCAATATCTTCTATGAAGATTGCAGGGCCAATGGCATGACGATGCTGCCGCCGGATATCAACCGATCAGCCTATCGTTTCATTCCAGTCGATGCCCGGATTATTCGATATGGCCTCGGTGCCGTCAAGGGTACTGGGGAAGCGGCCATATCGGTCATTGTCGCGGCCCGCGAACGGGGCGAAGACTACACAGGCTTATTCGATTTCTGTCAGCGCATCGATCGGCGGGTCGTCAATCGCCGTGTCATCGAGGCGCTCATTCGGGCTGGCGCATTCGATACTATCGAAATGAATCGTGCCGCATTGCTGGCATCGGTCGGTATTGCGCTCGAATACGCCGAACAGCGCAGCCTGACCGCCCATCAGGCCAGCTTGTTTGATGCGTCAACAGATGCAGAGCAACCTCCGCCATTGGCGAATGTGGCAGGCTGGACAGATAAAGTCAGGTTGCAGCATGAGAAAACGGCGTTGGGGTTCTATATCAGCGGCCACCCATTTGAAAGTTACGCCAGGGAATTAAGCCGCTTCGTGTCCACTCGTCTCGACCGCCTCAGTCCTGCCCGGGAACCGCAATTGATTGCCGGCATCATTTATGCCATTCGAACCCAGATGTCACGGCGCGGAAAAATGGCAGTGGTGGTGCTGGATGATGGCTGGGCGCGTCATGAAGTCGTAATCTACAACGATCTGCTGGCTGAGCATCAGAGCTATCTAAAAGCGGACCAGCTATTGATTGCGCGGGTTGTGGTGAGCCATAACGGGCGCGACAGCGCAGAACAGCGGATCGTGGCCAAGGAGATCTACGACTACGCGACCGCACGTTCGATGTATGCCAAAAAACTCAAGATCAAGATAGGAAATTCGAAATTTCTGAGCCCTGAGCAGCTGAAGGAATTACTGCTTGCTTATCGGCCGGAAAGCGAGCTGGACAGCACTGTTTCCGTGAGTTATTGCCCGGTATCGATCGGTTTCCGTAATCAAAGTGCAATGTGTGAGATCGATTTGCATCCCCGCTGGCGTGTGCGCCTGCAGGAGGCGTTGATCGAATCGCTGGTGGAATATTTAGGCAGTGACAATGTAGAAATCGTTTATTGAGCGCTTATATCTTGTACCTCTGAACTATGTCAGTCTTTACAGGTTGCATGGAATGCACCCTAAAACTGACTAGGAGGCTGTCCGAGAATAGCGATCGTAGCGACGAGGGCGAAGCTGACTGAGCGGGATTTTTCGATCATTTGAGGCGAATAGTGGTTCTATTCAACGAAAAGGATCGGAAAATCCAGCCTGGCAGGTTCGTCCGCAGTAGATCAGTCTATTCTCGGACAGTCTCCTAGGGGCTATCCTGAGCGTTGTGTATCCAGCTGAAAATTGTATAGAGCCGTCATGTATTGTTAGGCTATTTCTAGAAAATTATAGAGGAATATTATGTCCAGTCCATCCAATTTGCTTGCATCTTTTGATCTGCATGGTTTGAAACTTGCCAATCGCATTGTCATGGCGCCCATGACACGCGCCCGTGCCGGCATAGAGCGCCTGCCGAACAGGCTTATGGCGGAATATTATGCGCAGCGCTCATCGGCCGGATTGATTATTTCCGAAGCGACCTCGATTTCCGAGCAGGGCAATGGCTGGAATGAATCGCCTGGAATATACACCGAGGAGATGGTGGCCGCCTGGAAGTTGGTGACCGCTGCGGTACATGCCAAGGGTGGGAAGATTTTTCTGCAGCTCTGGCATTGTGGGCGAGCCTCGCATAGCAGTTTTCATGATGGGAAGCCTGCTGTGGCGCCTTCGCCCGTCAGGCTGAATGCCGAATATATTGCGACTCCCAAGGGGAAGGCCGCTACCGAAACACCGCGTGCACTTGAAACCGATGAAATACCTGCAGTGGTCGCAGATTATCGCAACGCTGCTTTGCGCGCGCAGGCGGCAGGCTTTGATGGTGTCGAGGTGCACGCGGCCAATGGCTATTTGCCGGATCAATTCCTGCAATCGAAAACCAATCACCGCACCGATGCGTATGGTGGCAGTATCGAGCGCCGCTATCGTTTTCTGCATGAAATTGTGCATGCCATCTGTGAAGTGCTGCCATCTGACAGGGTTGGTGTGCGCCTTTCTCCCAATGGGTCATTCAACGACATGGGGTCGCCCGATTTCCGCCAACAATACACTTATGTCGCTGAACAGTTGAACCAATTCGGCCTTGCCTATTTGCATGTCATGGATGGGCTGGGCTTCGGTTTTCATGAGCTGGGCGAGCCCATGACACTGAGCGATTTTCGCAAAGTTTTTAATGGACCCTTGATGGGAAACTGTGGCTACACCCAGGCGAGCGCGGAAGCTGCCATTGCTGCGGGTCATGCTGATCTGATCGCCTTTGGCCGGCCATTTATCAGCAATCCCGACCTGGTGGAGCGTTTTCGCCAGCATATACCCCTCAGCCCGGATGCCGATGTGGCGGATTGGTACAGCCCTACCGGGGCAAAAGGCTATACTGATTTTCCGGTGCTTGCTTCTGCGTGAATGAGAGGCAAATTGAAAGGTGCAAGAATTTTGCGCGATTGGTAAAGCAGGACAATAAAAAACCCGGAAAACCGGGTTTTTTATTGTCCCTAGGAAGAAGGGAGGGGTGAGATTATTTCACCACCTGAATATTTGACGCCTGCAGACCTTTGGGGCCAGTGGTGACGTCAAAAGTAACCTGTTGATTTTCTGAGAGTGATTTGAAGCCGGAATTTTGAATCGCGGAGAAATGTGCGAACAGATCATCACCGCCATCGGCAGGTGTGATGAATCCGAAACCCTTGGCGTCATTAAACCATTTAACGGTACCAGTTGCCATAATAAGCATCCTTGCAAAAATTTTAAAAAGGGCGGTTGCCCGGTGTGACGAGGATCAAGACTTGGAGCTGACAAACTGGGATACCGCTAATAGTGGTACTACGTAAGTGCTGTCATACTTTGAAAACCCGCTATAGACAGTATGAACCGATAGGCTAACAAACGCAAGCGAATTTTGTTGCAAGAGGATGCTGTCCGGCATATTAGCTTGAGCGATCCACCCGGATCGATAAGCTCATTCCGGGATTGCCTGCTGGTTTGCAGTGTATCAGCCACCCAATAAAGGACTTGCCGGGTATTCCAGTGCCTCTTTGATGGCGACCAGTGACAGTACCGCTTCGCGGCCATCGATGATGCGGTGATCATAGGAAAGCGCCAGGTAGTTCATGGGGCGGATGACGATCTGGCCATGTTCCACGACGGGACGCGGCTTGGTCGCGTGAATGCCGAGGATCGCACTTTGCGGCGGATTGATGATTGGCGTGGAGAGCATCGAGCCGAATACACCGCCATTCGTGATGGAAAAGGTGCCACCGGTCAATTCCTCGATCGTGATTTTGCCTTCCTGTGCGCGTTTGGCCATGTCGGCGATTTGTTTCTCGATTTCGGCCAAGGTGAGCTGGTCGGCATCGCGGAGAATCGGGACAACCAGGCCGCGCGAGCTGGCCACGGCGATGCCGATATCATAGTATTCATGATAAATGATGTCGTTCCCATCTACCGAGGCATTCAGGATCGGGAATTTCTTGAGGGCAGCCACGACCGCTTTGACAAAAAACGAGGTAAAGCCGAGCTTGACGCCATGCTCCTTCTCGAAGGCATCCTTGTAACGGGTGCGCAAGTCCAGGATCGCTTGCATGTTGACTTCATTGAACGTGGTCAGAATGGCAGCGGTAGACTGGGACTGGACTAACCGCTCGGCGATGCGCATGCGCAACCGAGTCATGGGAACGCGTTTTTCCGGGCGCTCTGATTCTGTGGCAGCAGGTTCGGGTTCGCCTTGGGGCTGTCTGGAAGAAGTGTCGGATTCAGCCTCGGCCTCGGCGGGTTGCGGTGTGGGCGTCTCCTTTCTGCTTTTGACATACGCCAGTATATCTTCTTTGGTAATTCTGCCGCCGCGGCCGCTGCCATGAATGGTTTCGATCTCTTGGGCGCCTAGCTGGTGTTCCGCCGCAGCTTTTTTGGCGGCGGGCATGAGTGCCGGTAGCGATGACGGAGGTTCCGCAGCAGTTTCTGATGGCTGATCCGCATCTGCCTGTTCATCCTCTGCAATAGGTTCCTGAGCTTCGGCGGCAGTGGTTTTGGCTGCGGGTTCAGTGGTCTCCTGCGCGGCGGGTTTTTCACCTTGTGCTGCGGTATCGATGCGGGCGATGATTTCCTCGCTGGTCACGGTCGCGCCGTCATCCTTGATGATTTCTGCCAAGGTGCCGGATTGCGGCGCGGGCAATTCCAGTACGACCTTGTCGGTTTCGATATCGATCAGGTTCTCGCCACGCTCAACTGTTTCACCTTGCTTTTTGTGCCAGCTGATCAGAGTGGCTTCCGCCACCGATTCAGATAGCGCGGGGACTTTGACTTCGATCAGCATGCTGTTCTCCTTAGTTTTTTACCCGGGATCCTGGATGGTTGTGAGTTTTATAATTTGTCGCGAAATGCCGCCTCGATCGCCTGTTTCTGCAATAGTCTATCCAGCGCGAGATAACCGACCGAGGGTGAAGCCGATGAGGGCCGCAATGCATAGCCGAGCGTTTGATCGTCTCGCATGTGGCGCTGTAAATAGTGCTGGATACGGTGCCAGGCCCCCTGGTTGCCGGGTTCTTCCTGGCACCAGACCACTTCCTGTGCCTGACTGTAGCGATCGATTTCAGCCTGAAAGTCATCATGGGGGAATGGATAAAGCTGTTCCAGGCGGATGATTGCCATATCGGTCATATCATGTTCGCGCCGGTAGGCGATCAGTTCGTAATAGATTTTGCCGCTGCAGGCAATGATGCGCTTTACTTTGCTGGGATCGAGCGCTTCCGTTTCGGGAATGATTGCCTGGAAGTGGCCATCGGCCAGCTCTTCCAGGGAAGAGACCGCTTCCTTGTGACGCAGCATGCTTTTGGGCGACATGATGATCAGCGGTTTGCGGAGCGGCCGGAGCATTTGCCTGCGTAATAAATGAAAGACTTGTGCTGGCGTCGAGGGGATGCATACCTGAATATTGTATTCCGCGCAGAGTTGCAGGAACCGTTCCAATCGTGCTGATGAATGCTCCGGACCCTGGCCCTCGTAACCATGTGGCAGCAGCATGACCAGCCCGCACAGCCGTCCCCATTTCGCTTCGCCAGAAGAGATGAATTGATCGATCACAACCTGTGCCCCATTGGCGAAATCGCCAAACTGTGCTTCCCAGATCACGAGATCATTGGGTTGGGCGGTGGCATAGCCGTATTCGAAACCCAGCACCGCTTCTTCGGACAGCATGGAATCAATGATGACAAGACTGGGTTGCTTGGGTGCGATATGGCGCAATGGGACATAGGTGCCATCTTCCCATTGGTCCTGTTCGCGTTTCTGATCATGCAGCACGGCATGGCGATGAAAGAAAGTGCCGCGGCCACAATCCTGCCCGGAAATCCGGATCGGGTAGCCATCCTTGAGTAAAGCGGCATAAGCCAGATTCTCAGCCATCCCCCAGTCAATTGGCAGGCTGCCATCGCCCATTTTACGGCGATCCTGAATGATCTTCTCGACTCTGGAATGTAGTTTGAAGGTAGAGGGAATATCGGTCAGACGTTCAGCCAGATATTTCAGATCCTTGAGCGCGACCCCGGTTTTGACTGGTTTGTTCCATTTGACCGGTTTCAGAAAAGGTGCCCAGTTGACGGCATGAGGGGGCTTGTAGTCATAGCAAATGCTGGGATTGGGGTTGCAGCCCGTATCCATTGCATCCTGATAGGATTGCACCATAGCCGCCACGCCGGCCTCATCGATTACACTTTCCTGGATGAGCCGATCGGCATAAAGCTTGCGTGTGCCAGGGTGTTTGCGGATGACACGATACATGGACGGCTGGGTGACCATCGGCTCATCCTGCTCGTTATGCCCCTGGCGGCGGAAGCAGATCAGGTCGATCACAATATCCTTGTGAAACTGCATGCGGTAATCCAGGGCGATTTCGGTCGCCAGCACAACGGCTTCCGGATCGTCTCCATTGACATGGAGAACCGGTGCGTCAATCATTTTGACGACATCCGTGCAATACAGTGTGGAGCGGCTGTCGCGTGGATCGGATGTGGTAAAGCCAATCTGATTGTTGATGATGACGTGAATGGTGCCGCCCGTGCCAAAGCCGCGGGTTTGCGACAGATTCAGGGTTTCCATCACCACGCCCTGGCCGGAGAATGCGGCATCGCCATGCAGCAGAACAGGAATGACCAGATCGCCAACTTTGTCACCGAGGCGATGCTGCCGGGCGCGTACAGATCCTTCCACTACCGGGTTGACGATTTCAAGATGGGAAGGGTTGAACGCGAGTGCTATGTACAGGATACCGCCAGGTGTCATGACGGCGGATGAAAAACCCTGGTGATATTTGACGTCGCCGGAGGTCAATGCTTGTGGATGCTTGCCTTCGAATTCCTGGAACAGCTCGGAAGGCATTTTTCCCAGCGTATTGACCAGTACATTCAGGCGCCCACGGTGCGCCATCCCCATGGCGATTTCCTGCACGCCGATTGTGCCGGCGTGTTGCAGAAGTCTGTCCAGCAACGGAATAAGGCTTTCATTGCCCTCTCCGGAGAAACGTTTCTGGCCGACATAGCGGTTATGCAGATACTTCTCCAGTCCTTCCGCGGCAGTCAATCTTTCCAGGATGTGGCGTTTATATTCCGGGGAGAAATTGGGCTGGGAGGCAACCGATTCGAGCCTGTTCTGTATCCAGCGCTTCTGTTTGAGATCGGCGATGTACATGTATTCCGCGCCGATGCTGCCGCAATAGGTTTGCTGCAGACGCTGCAGTATTTCGCGCAAGGTGGCCCGTTCCGGGCCGACCAGCGAGCCGCTGTTGAAGATCTGGTCGAGATCGGCATCACTCAGGCCATGAAAACCTGGATCGAGTTCGGGCACATCCTGCTTCTGTTGTAAATTGAGCGGATCGAGCGCCGCTCTGCGCGCGCCCAGGAAGCGGTAAGTGTTGATCAGCTGCAATACGGCGACTTGCTTGCGTTCTTTGATTTCGGCGCCTGCCAACTGTGCGGCAGTCTGGCGTTCTGCCGGCATAGTGGCCACTGGCTGGGTGGCTGCCGGGCGTGTCAGCGACTGGACAATGGGAGAGTGCGGGACATCACGCACGGAGATTGTTTCTGTTTGTTGCAGTGAATCAAAATACTGATGCCATTCGGTGGGGACGCTGGCCGGATTGTCCAAATATTGCTCATACAGCGCTTCGATAAAAGCCGCGTTAGCTCCAAACAGCATCGAGTTTTTTAGAAATTGTTTCATCGCAATTATATCCAGGGCCTGTGAAGAACTTCTCGACGTATGTCTCAAGCATAGGGCGCTTGATGCGCGAAGATAGGAATTGCCTGGAAGGGAGGCGGGGAGCGAGTGCCGCCTCTCTTGCCATCAGCCTGCACAGTATAGGTGTTGGCAGGCGCTTAGCAATTCAAGAAAACAGTGATTATCATGGCACATCTCTGCGGGGTGTGCCAACGTATAGTTGGCGAGGCCGGCCGATTTTTTGTTCCGGGTCCGAAATCATTTCATTCCATTGGGCAACCCAACCAACGGTACGCGCCATGGCAAATATGGATGTGAACATGGATGTTGGAATGCCAAGCGCGCGCTGCACGATTCCGGAATAGAAGTCAACGTTGGGATAGAGTTTCTTGGAAATGAAATAGTCATCCTCCAGTGCGATTCTTTCCAGTTCCAGCGCGAGTTTGAATAACCGGTCATTGTGCAATCCCAGTTCATTCAGGACTTCATGGCAGGTTTCTCGCATCAGATTGGCGCGAGGATCAAAGTTTTTGTAAACCCGGTGTCCAAAGCCCATCAGCCGGAAAGGATCATTCTTGTCCTTGGCGCGCTTGATGTATTCGTTGATACGCGAGATATCACCGATTTCCTCCAGCATGTTGAGACAGGCCTCGTTTGCGCCGCCATGCGCCGGTCCCCATAGGCAGGCAATGCCTGCCGAGATGCAGGCAAACGGATTGGCGCCGCTTGAACCGGCCAGGCGGACGGTCGAAGTGGAGGCATTTTGTTCATGATCCGCATGCAGGATCAGGATGCGATCCATCGCCCGCGCAATGACGGCATTGGGCTCGTATTTCTCGGCCGGTGTGGCGAACATCATGTGCAGGAAATTTTCCGTGTAGTCCAGATCGTTGCGCGGATAAATGAAAGGCTGTCCAATATTGTATTTGTAGGCCATGGCCGTGATGGTCGGCAGCTTGGCGATCAGGCGGAATGCGGATTGTTCGCGATGCAGCGCATCCGAGATGTCCATGGCTTCATGGTAGAAAGCGGAGAGCGCGCCGACGACGCCGACCATGACAGCCATCGGGTGTGCATCGCGCCGGAAACCACTGAAGAATTTGACCAGTTGCTCATGCAGCATGGTGTGATTCTTGATGGTCTGCACAAATTGCTGTTTCTGGTCCGGGGTCGGCAATTCTCCGTTCAGCAGTAAATGGCAAACTTCCATGAAGTCGCAGCGAGTCGCCAGTTGCTCGATGGGATAGCCGCGGTAAAGCAGCACGCCTTGGTCGCCATCGATGAACGTGATGGCTGACTTGCTGCTGGCTGTGGAGACAAATCCAGGATCATAGGTGAATACATCACCCTTGGCGTATAGCGAGCGGATATCGACGACATCAGGGCCCTCACTACCAGACAGAATGGGTAGTTCAATGGTTTCTTTGCCCTCGCCCAGTGACAAGGTGGCAACGTTTTGTGGGGGCATAATTTTCTCCATTTATCCTAAAATTGACGCTGGGAAGCTGGCCGGAGACAAAGCGATGTATGGCCGGACGCTATTCGGGTTAAATTTTTCGGTCATGCGGTCAATGAAATACATGCTCACCGCCCTGCCTGCAAATATTTTGGACAGCTTCTTGGGCTTAGTCAGTTTGGGGTTAGCTTTGTTGCAAAAGTTTCAACAAAGGTTTCAACGCCTCATCGGGCACATCGCTATTGCATATAATCATATCCCACAGGTCGTGATCGGGAAGCGACAGTAATGTTTCCAGCTGTTCATGCTGGTGTTCATTCAGTTGCGCGTAATGCTTATCGATAAAACGCTGTAATACGATATCCAGTTCCAGCATGCCGCGACGGCAGCGCCAACGCATGCGGGCTTGGTGGTTCATATGGTTTTATTCAACATCATGGCTTTGATTTTGCCTATGGCGCGAGTGGGGTTCAGCCCCTTGGGACAGGCATCGACACAGTTCATGATGGCATGGCAGCGGAATAAACGATAGGGATCTTCCAGGTTGTCCAGCCGTTCGGCCGTGGCCTGGTCGCGGCTGTCGGCCAGAAAACGATAGGCCTGTAGCAATCCGGCCGGGCCGACGAATTTATCGGGATTCCACCAGAACGAAGGACAGGCTGTAGTGCAGCATGCGCACAGAATACACTCATAGGCACCGTCGAGCAATGCACGTTCCCCCTGTGACTGTAAGCGTTCAGTCTCGGGAGGCGGGTCGTTGTTGATCAAATAGGGCTTGACCGAGTCGTATTGCTTGAAGAACTGGGACATGTCGACGATCAGATCTCGAATCACCGGTAGTCCAGGCAAGGGCCGGATCTCGACCGGTTCGCGCAGTCCAGCGAGGGGTGTGATGCAGGCGAGGCCATTGCGGCCATTGATATTCATCGCATCGGAACCACAAACGCCTTCCCGGCAGGAACGCCGCAGGCTCAGGCTGTCGTCAATGGTCTTGATGCGGATCAGCGCATCCAGCAGCATTCTGTCCGTGGGGGCCAGTTCGATTTCGTAATCCTGCATGTAAGGTTTTTTATCCTTGTCCGGATCAAAACGGCTGATCGAGAATTGCATGGCACACTCCTTTGTTTCGTTCACATATGATCTATTGATGAGCAAAGCGCAAACTTTTGCTGATGATGCGAAGGCCAGGGCGATTACGGTCTGTGCCAGGGAAATTGAACGGGCTTGTCATCATGGGGCGCATGACGTTCGGGCATTGTATGATGCCTTGTTCGCTAGATGGCTTGGTCACGTTAACCATGATCCATGCCGATTCGTTTGATCTTCCCCGGGGCGGCGGACGCATTCGATATAGGTAATTTATCCCTTTGTCTTGTGATTTTACAGGGAATTGCGTTTGTTCGACTACTGCCTTGTAGGATTATCACCCATCATCGGCTGATAGTCGATTTCACGGTGTATCCGTTGGATCGGCCGACTCAACTTGTTTGACGATGAACTGTTTGACCTGATTGGCATCGGGTGGCATGCGCTCGAAACGTTGTGGAAGGCTCTCGAGATTGTCGAATCCACTCGGGCATGGGGGTTCGAATCCAACTGCTTCCCGGATACTTTCAGCAAATTTAACCGGCAGGGCCGTTTCCAGACAAATCAATGGCACATCCTGTTCGCGGAATGCCATGCCTACTTTCAACCCGTCAGCGGTATGGGTATCGACCAGAACGTCATATTTCTGGTAACACTCACGTATGGTGGCGATGCGTGCGGCATGATGGCTGGCTCCAGAAACAAAGCCGAAATCCTTTGTTTTGGTCCACAAAGCTGTGCCGAACAGATCGAACGAGCCGCCCTGATCGACCGATTTCCAAAGTTCCTTGAGGCGCATGGCATCACGACCGGTCAAATCAAAGATGAAGCGTTCAAAGTTGGAGGCCTTTGAAATATCCATCGATGGGCTGCTGGTATGCCTGGTTTCAACAGTTGTGCGCGGCCGGTACAGACCGGTGCGGAAAAATTCATCCAGCACATCGTTTTCATTGGTTGCCAGGATAAGGTGCTTGATGGGGAGGCCCATCATGCGCGCGACATGGCCTGCGAAAATATTGCCAAAATTTCCGGACGGCACTGAGAAGGAGACCCGCTCCTGATTAGAGCGAGTGACCGCAAAATAAGCCTTGAAGTAATACACAATTTGGGCGGCAATTCGTGCCCAGTTGATCGAATTGACGGTGCCGATATGATATTGCTGCTTGAAGGCGCGATCATTGCTGACTGCCTTGACGATATCCTGGCAATCGTCAAACACGCCCTCTATCGCGATATTGAAAATATTTTTGTCCTGTAGCGAGAACATTTGCGACGTCTGGAAACCGCTCATTTTGCCGTAGGGCGAAAGCATGAATACACGGATGCCGCGTTTGCCGCGCATGGCGTATTCCGCGCTGGAGCCGGTATCGCCCGAGGTTGCGCCCAAAATGTTCAGTTCGTCATGGTTTTTTGCCAGAATATATTCGAAAAGATTTCCGAGTAACTGCATCGCGATATCCTTGAACGCCAGCGTCGGGCCATTGGACAGCCGCAACAAATGCAGGCCGGGTTCAAGGGTTTGCACCGGGGTGATATCTTGGCTGCCGAATGCTTCCGGCGTATAGGTGCGCGTGATTAGCGCATGCAAGTCCGCGGCTGGAATGTCGTCCATGAACAGGGACAGGATTTTGCAGGCAAGCGCCGGATAATCGAGCGGCCGCCAGGATTCCAGTTCGGACGCGTTTATTTGCGGATAGGTTTCGGGAATGGTCAGCCCGCCGTCCGGAGCCAGCCCGGTCAGCAGAATTTCACTAAAGGTTCTGGGCGGCATGCCGCCTCGAGTCGAAAGATAACGCATACTCACCTATAAAATGGGATGTCAACGATAGGGGATGGCTTGCCGAAAGCGTAGCCCGGATATGTTCGGGAGGAGTTCGAATTCAATAGAAATTCAGAACAACTTATTTGAGTGCTAGCTGTTGAGCTCTTCGAGCCGGATCCGGATGATTTTGTCAGCCATGACTGGCAGATTCTGTATTTTTTCTGTGGCCATATTGATATTTCCTTCCACAGTTTTGTGTGTGAGCATGATGATGTTGACCTTGTTTTCTTCATCGGCATGTTCCTTCTGCACCATGGCGTTGATCGAAATCCCGCAGTCCGCCAGGATGCGCGTAACGTCGGCCAGGACGCCGGGCTTATCCATGACCTGCAGTCTTAGATAATAGGCTGTTTCTACCGCCTCCATGGGCACAATGGGCGTGTCGGACAGCTGTGCGGGGAGGAACGCGAGTGCCGGGACGCGGTGTTCCGAGCTGGCGGTGAACAAGCGGGTGACATCGATCAGATCGGCAATGACTGCGCTGGCAGTCGGTTCAGCTCCGGCGCCCGCGCCATAATAAAGCGTTGGGCCGACCGCATCGCCTTTGACAATGACAGCGTTCATCACGCCTTCCACGTTGGCAATCAGACGTTTGACCGGAATCAACGCCGGGTGTACGCGCAATTCAATGCCATTGGAGACGCGTTTGGTGATGCCGAGTAGCTTGATACGATAACCGAGCTCCTCTGCATAGCGTATGTCATCATTGGCAAGTTGTGTGATGCCTTCGATATAGGTTTGGTCGAAGCGGATCGGCACACCGAAAGCCAGCGCCGCCATGAGGGTGATTTTATGTGCTGCATCGATGCCTTCGATATCATAGGTCGGATCCGCTTCCGCATACCCCAGTTGCTGCGCGTGAGCCAGCACGGTGTGGAAATCCAGTCCTTTGGCGCGCATCTCGGACAAGATGAAATTGCTGGTGCCGTTGATGATGCCTGCAATCCATTCGATACGGTTGGCTGTCAATCCTTCGCGTAATGCCTTGATGATGGGGATGCCGCCAGCCACTGCCGCTTCATATGCGACAATGACATTGTGCTGCTGTGCCGCTGCGAAAATTTCGTTGCCATGCGCAGCCAGCAGCGCTTTGTTAGCTGTGATGACATGTTTGCCATGTTGGATGGCTTCAAGTATGGCCGCTTTGGCGATTGTTTGTCCGCCGATCAATTCGATGACGATATCGATATCGGGATGCCTGACCACTTCGTGCGCATCCGACGTGATCGTGACAGGATCGCCTGCCACTAGGTGGCGTGCTTTTTCCTGATCAAGGTCGGCGATCATCCGGATCTCGATATTGCGCCCGGTTCTGCGGACGATTTCTTGCTGGTTACGTTTCAGAACGGTGTATGTTCCGCCCCCAACAGTACCAATGCCGAGTAAACCTACGTAAATTGGCTTCATAGTGGATTTCTTGAAAACATAAATGAAATTAGTTGCGGATTATATACGCAATGGGAGGGTGCAAGTCAGTTGCTTGGTCTTGATGGCCAATATGATCAGGTTCCCCGCCGTGCGCGATAGCGATCGAGGAAGCGCGCGATCCGGCCGATGGCTTCAGTCAGGTCGTCGCTATTGGGCAGGAAAACGACCCGGAAATGATCGGGCTGGGACCAGTTGAAACCGGTGCCTTGCACGACCAGCACTTTTTCTTCCAGCAGCAGGTCGAGCACAAATTGCTCGTCGTCCTCGATTGGGTAGACTGCCGGATTGAGACGAGGAAATAGGTATAGCGCAGTTTGAGGCTTGAAGCAGGTGACACCCGGAATGTCGGTCAGCAATTGCCAAGCCAGATCGCGCTGACGTTTGAGCCGGCCGGTGGGCATGGTCAGATCGTGTATGCTCTGATAGCCGCCCAGTGCAGTCTGAATGCCGAATTGCGCCGGGACGTTAGCGCATAACCGCATCGAAGCGAGCATGTTGAGACCGGTAATATAGTCCTGGGCTTGGGATTTATTTCCGGAGACGACCGCCCAGCCGGAACGAAAGCCGGCGGCGCGGTAGTTCTTGGACAGGCCGTTGAAAGTGACGAATAAAACATCATCAGCGAGCGAGGCGATCGAAGTGTGCGTGGCCTGATCGTAGAGAATTTTGTCGTAGATCTCGTCGGCAAAGATGATTAAGTCATGTTGGCGGGCAATTTCGATAATGTCCAGCAGCAACGCATCGGGATAGAGCGCACCAGTCGGATTGTTGGGGTTGATGACCACGATTGCTCGGGTATTGCTGCCAATTTTTGAGCGGATATCTTCCGGGTCTGGTAGCCAGCCAGACTGTTCGTCGCAGACATAGTGGCGTGCGACGCCACCCGCCAGTGAAACTGCCGCAGTCCATAGCGGATAATCGGGCGCCGGCACCAGTACCTCGTCATTGTTTTCCAGCAGCGCCTGGGTGGCCAGCATGATCAGTTCCGATACACCATTGCCAATATAAATGTCGTCCATCTGTACATTGGCAATATGCTTCTGCTGGGTATAGTGCATGATGGCCTTGCGTGCGGCAAACAGGCCTTTGGAATCACAGTAGCCGGAGGCAGCCGACAGGTTCCGGATGACATCTTGCAGAATCTCGTCGGGTGCCTCGAATCCAAAGGAGGCGGGATTGCCGATATTGAGCTTGATGACGCGCTGGCCATCTTCCTCCATTTGTCTGGCGCGATCGAGAACAGGCCCCCGGATGTCGTAACAGACATGGGCGAGTTTGCTGGATTTTTTGATGGGTCTTTGCATGATCAAAACGTTCGGTACGAAATAGGCTTTTGGGCAGCGCTGATTATATGCGTTCGCTTTGCTCGTAAATGTTTCGATATCGGGCCAGGTTCAACGTTCCGCTTATCTGCCCGATTTGTCGCCAATCATGCAGTTCACAGTTTATTTGCTTCGCGCCCTGTTTCAGCACTTTCAAAAAAAAAGCATACCATGTTACGCTAGACTTTGCCGGGTTGAAAACTACTAAGGGTTCGTTAATAAATAACTTGGACATACGCTGGGGGCGCTTTTGGCGCATGCTCAAGTTATTTATTAACGAACCCTAATTAAATCGTGCAATGTCGTGCGCGCCGAGCTTAGCATTTTATTATCGTTTTGAGGGAATTGCCATGAAACTGCATCTTACCGATTATGCCGGCTTGAATGCGTTTTCGGGTTATGGAGAAGGCTATGTTGCGGTCAATCAGGTGCGTTATGCATGCAATCTGATCGTGCTGCCTGATCAAATCATTGAAAATTGGCATGTCAGCAGCATCGAGCAGCTGGATATGCAACACTTTGATACGCTGCTGATGGCCCAGCCTGAAATTATTCTGCTGGGTACAGGCCGGATGCTACAGTTTCCGAATATGTCCCTGATGAAAGCACTGATTTCGCAAGGGATTGGTTTTGAAGTGATGGATACACAGGCCGCTTGCCGGACCTATAATATTCTTTCCACGGAGGGCCGGCGGGTTGCTGCGGCCATGCTGGTGCAGGCGCGTGACGCGTAACGGCAAATATTTTGGCTGTGCAATGCGCAGTCTGCTGCTGGGCTGCGTTGATCGCAGTGCTCAGGCCGTGGCGCCGCTCTTCGGAAAACGCTGGCCTGGTTGGCCAGCAGCATTTCCATATCTCTAAAACATACTGGTTTCGGTCGGGCTGGACCGGGGCGCCAAAATTTTATCATTTTGATAGGAGCACTATGCAATGACAGGCTATATTGAATGGTTTGATCAAATAGGCATGAATGATGTCGCCACGGTGGGTGGCAAGAATGCCTCGTTAGGGGAGATGATCAGTCATCTTTCGCAGCTTGGCGTGAAAGTGCCTGGTGGGTTTGCCACGACTACCCGGGCTTACCAAGAATTTCTCGAAACTGATGGCCTGTCTGACCGCATCGATCAATTGCTGACGCCGCTTGATGTAGCGGATGTGCAAGCACTGGCCGCTGCCGGCAAAAAAATACGTGGCTGGTTGCTGGCTGCGGAACTGCCGGAAGGTTTGAAGCACGCCTTGGCGGAGGCCTATCAGAAACTGGCTGCTGACAGTGGTGAGGATGCCTCATTTGCGATTCGTTCCTCGGCCACGGCAGAAGATCTGGCGGACGCTTCCTTCGCCGGCCAGCAGGAAACCTTGCTGAATATACGGGGGCTGGACAATCTGCTGTTGGCAATCAAAACGGTGTTTGCTTCCTTGTATAACGATCGCGCGATTGCTTATCGCACGCATCACGGTTTTCGCCACGATCAGGTATTTTTGTCCGCGGGCGTGCAGAAGATGGTGCGCAGCGACGTGGGTGTCAGTGGCGTGATGTTTACTCTTGATACGGAATCCGGTTTCCGGGAGGTGGTGTTTATTACTGCTGCGTATGGTCTCGGTGAGACCATTGTGCAGGGAACCGTCAACCCGGACGAGTTTATTGTTTACAAGCCGAATCTGGAAAAAGGATTGCCCGCGATCCTGTCGCGCAGACTGGGGTCCAAAGCGACCGAGATGCTCTACAGCGATGTCCAGGCGGGGCAGGCGACCATCGTGCAGCCGGTCGCATCCGATCGCAGTCAGCGGTTCTCTTTGACTGACGCACAAGTCGAGCAGCTGGCCCGGCAGGCATTGATTATCGAGCAGCATTATAATCGGCCCATGGATATCGAATGGGCGCTCGACGGCGTCGATGGGCAGATGTACATTGTGCAGGCTCGTCCGGAAACCGTGGAAAGCCGGGCCGATCGTATTGTGGAGCAGTTTCGGTTGTGTGAGCGGGGGGAGGTGCTGGTGCAAGGGCGTGCAGTTGGCCAGAAAATCGGGCAGGGAACGGCACGAGTCATCAAAGGCATCGAGCAAATGGCAGAAATACAGCCGGGCGACGTGCTGGTGACGGACATGACCGACCCAGACTGGGAGCCCATCATGAAGCGCGCCGCAGCGATCGTGACCAATCGTGGCGGACGCACCTGTCATGCGGCCATCATCGCGCGCGAACTGGGCATACCTGCGGTGGTGGGAAGCGAGCATGCGACCGAGAAGATTGAAAATGGCAGAGCGGTCACCGTGTCGTGTGCGGAGGGGGATGCCGGCTTTGTTTACGAGGGTTTGCTCGAATTCCAGCGGAGCACGACAGAAGTCGATCAGATGCCGGATCTGCCGGTCAAGATTATGTTAAATATTGGTAACCCTGCCCAGGCATTCAAGTTTTCCCGCCTGCCCAATCAGGGGGTAGGGCTGGCCCGCCTGGAATTTATTATCAACAATATCATTGGTATTCACCCGAAGGCCCTGCTCGAATTTGAAACACTGCCGGAAGATCTGCAGGCAGCCATTCATAAGCGGATAGCCGGTTATGCCGATCCCGTGAGCTTTTATGTCGAGAAATTGACGGAAGGTATTGCAACGCTTGCAGCCGCTTTTGCCCCGCATGCGGTAATTGTGCGCTTGTCAGATTTCAAATCCAACGAGTATGCTAATCTGATCGCCGGGGACCGGTATGAACCGCACGAAGAAAATCCGATGATCGGGCTGCGCGGCGCTGCACGTTATCTGGCCGATTCTTTCCGTCAGTGTTTCGAGCTGGAGTGCCAGGCCTTGCGCAAAGTACGCGAGGAGATGGGATTCACCAATGTGGAAGTCATGATACCCTTCTGTCGCACGCTAGAGGAAGCGCGCCAAGTCACGGCATTGCTGGCCGAGAACGGGCTGGAACGCGGGCACAATGATTTGCGCCTGATCATGATGTGCGAGATTCCATCCAATGCTGTGCTGGCAGAGGAATTTCTTGAATATTTCGATGGTTTCTCGATCGGTTCCAATGACATGACCCAGCTGGTTCTAGGGCTGGATCGCGACTCGGAACTGGTTGCGCATTTGTTTGACGAACGCAATCCAGCGGTCAAGAAATTGCTGAGTATGGCGATAGGGAGCTGTCGCAAGCAGAACAAATATGTCGGCATTTGTGGTCAGGCGCCATCCGATTATCCCGAATTCGCCGGGTGGCTGGTCGAGCAGGGTATCAGTAGCATTTCCTTGAATCAGGACACAGTGATTGATACTTGGTTACACTTGGCTGATGCGGGGAAATAGCCATCATGTCGCAACGCAGCGTATTCTTTTTATCGGACCGGACGGGCATTACGGCGGAAACGCTGGGGCACAGTCTGCTGACTCAATTTGACGGGATCGAATGGAAAAAGCACCATATTTCCTTTCTGAACAGTACCAACAAGGCGCAAACCGTTGTCGAAAGTATCAACACCGCGGCCGTGCAGGAAGGGCAGCGGCCGCTGGTATTCAGCACTTTGCTGGATCCGGCGATACTCTCTGTCGTGCGTCAGGCGGACTGCCATTTTTTTGATTTCTTCGAAACCTATCTGGGTGCCCTGGAAGCCATTTTGCAGCAACCCTCCGCCCGCGTGCCTGGCCGGTCTCATGGATTGAGACAGGAGGTCTCTTATTTCCGGCGCATTGCTGCCATTCAGTATGCTTTGAATAGTGATGACGGCGTGAACGCCAAGGCACTGGCGGACGCAGATGTGATCCTGGTAGGCGTGTCGCGCAGTGGTAAAACGCCGGTCTGCGTCTATCTCGCGCTGCAATACGGAGTGATGGCCGCCAATTACCCATTTACACCAGAAGATATGTGTGCCGCCCGCTTGCCGCCGCCGCTGCAGTCGCTGCGCAACAAGCTGTTTGGTTTGACGCTCAGTGCCGAGCGGCTGCATGCCATCCGTGAAGAACGTTATCCTGGCAGTCGTTATGCTTCATTGCCCGAATGCCAGCGAGAACTTGAGTGGCAAAATCAGCTGTACCAGCAATTTAATATTCCCTTTATCGATACCAGCGGCATTTCAATAGAAGAAATCAGTGCGTCGATTCTGGATCATACCGATCTGGAGAGGCGCCTGTATGGTGCGTCATGATCGGTGGCGGGCCATATTGCCGCCGGCCTTGCTTGTTGGGATGATCACGAAAGGTGTTGAGGGATTGGTGAGGTGGCAGGAGTACGGGGGGCGAATGATCACTCGAGTCCGGTATTCCCCAGCATTATATTCTGACTGACTTCCAGTATTTGGATCTCCAGTAGATATTATCAAGTCGCGACAAGGTCACGCCTTTTTTGGAGGAAACATGTAAAAATTTTCGTTTTTCCAGGTAAATGCCGACATGCCAGGAGTGTCTTCCTGTTTTAAAGAATACCAGGTCGCCCGCTTCGAGCTCTTCTTGATTGATTTCATCACCCAATTCTGCCTGAGACAGGGCTGTGCGCGGCAGCGTGAGGCCAAACTCCGTTTCATAGATGATTTTAACGAATGCTGAGCAGTCTATGCCGGACCGGCTGGCGCCACCCAGCCGGTAACGGACACCGCGCCATTCCTGGTAGCGGCTATACAACCGGTCTTTGATGGTGTCCGTATCTTCTTTGATGATGTCCTGCGGTATTGCGTGCCTGTAGGATCGATGCTGGGAAGGGGTGGCCAGTCTGCTTTCTGTATTCTTGGCGATGGACCCACATCCCATCACCATGCCTGTACTGATCAACAGAATGACAATGTGTTTGAATGACATATTTTCGATTCATGTTGTTGGAGAAGAGCATAAAGTATAATCAAGTAATGCATTCGCTTGAAGTGTTATGCACGTTTATGAAGGAGCTTACTACGATTAGGCAGGGTGCAAAAACAACAAATGGATGCCTATTCCTGTCTTACTCCCGGTTTAAACGCTTTTTGCCCAGGTATTGCGCAGAGATACGGCACGGTTGAATACCGGTTTTCCCGCGCGGGTGTCGATACGGTCTGCTACAAAATAACCGTGGCGCTCGAATTGAAAACGTTGTTCGGGCAGCGAATCGAGCAATGCAGGCTCGACGTAACCCGTAATGACCTGTTTGGAATCGGGATTTAATGCTGCCTTGTAGTCCTTGTTTTCGGCATCCGGGTGGGAATCATTGAATAAACGATCATATAGCCTGATCTCTACCGGTTGTGCATGCCTGGCAGACAGCCAATGAATGTTCCCTTTGACTTTACGGCTGTCGGCGCCTGCGGTACCGCTTTTGGTAGCGGGATCATAACTGCAGTGGATTGTCGTTATTTCCCCCTGGCTGTTTTTGACAACATGCGTGCATTTCACGAGATATGCATAGCGCAGTCTGACTTCCGCGTCTGGTGCCAGACGGAAAAATCCTTTACTCGGTGTTTCCATGAAGTCGGCCCGATCAATATAAAGTGACTTGGTTAACTTCAGTTCGCGCTTGCCAAGTTCGGGTTGCTGCGGATGATTGGGTGCATGGCAAATTTCCTCCTGATCATCTGGGTAATTGTCGATGACAAGCAATACCGGATCGAGGACCGCGATGCGGCGCAGGGCACGTTGATTGAGGTCTTCGCGCAAACAGTCTTCCAGGATGGTCATGTCTATCCAAGAATCGGCCTTGCTGATGCCGATGCGTTCAGCAAACAAGCGAATCGATTCCGGCGTATATCCCCGCCGGCGCAGGCCTGCCAGTGAATTCATGCGTGGATCATCCCAGCCATCTACCAGCCCATTTGCGACCAGATCGATCAGCTTGCGTTTGCTCATGACGCTATAGGTTAGATTGAGCCGTGCGAACTCGATTTGCTGCGGATGACAGGGGACTTTATCAGCCAGTTGATCCAGTACCCAGTCGTATAGCGGCCGGTGATCCTCAAATTCCAGCGTGCACAAGGAATGGGTTATTTGTTCGAGCGCATCGGAGACGCAATGGGTGAAGTCATACATCGGATAGATGCACCATTTATCGCCGGTACGCTGGTGGTGAACATGACGAATGCGATAGATGACAGGGTCACGAAGATTGATGTTGGGAGAAGCCATATCGATTTTTGCTCGCAGCACATGCGCGCCATCTGCGAATTCGCCCGCGCGCATGCGCCGGAACAAATCCAGGCTTTCTGCAACCGGGCGATCCCGATAAGGACTGTTTGTGCCTGCCTCGGTCAAAGTGCCGCGCAGCGCGCGTATTTCCTCTGCGGGCAGGCTGTCTACATAGGCTTTCCCCTGCGTAATCAGGTATTCCGCATATTCATACAGTTTGTCAAAATAATCCGAGGCATAGTGCAAGTGCTGTCCCCAGTCGAAACCCAGCCAACGGACCGACTCAATGATGGCATCGACATATTCCTGTGCTTCTTTCTCAGGATTGGTGTCATCGAAGCGCAGATGACAAGTGCCGCCATACTCATGTGCAAGTCCAAAATTCAGGCATATGCTTTTTGCATGACCGATATGCAAATAGCCATTTGGCTCGGGAGGGAAGCGGGTTTCTACGCGCCCACTCCATTTGCCGGTGCGATTGTCTTCTTCAATAATGTTTTTGATGAAATGCGTAGCTGTTGAAATGGTGTTCACGGATATATTTTTCTCAGTTGACCTTAGCAGGGAGTGGGAAAGCCTTGTGAGACAGGTAGAGCTTTAACCAGGCAACGTGCGGCAGTCCTCTCTCTATCGATGAGCCGGGTGAGCTGGCGCCTGCATGCTGGCGACCGTCCATCACGGCTGTTTTTCATTACCCTGTTAGAATGGGTTGAACAAAGTCACTATAATACACCTTGATTGAGCAGACGGCATGTCCTGCCAGGCAGCTTCGTGCAATCGGCTTGTTGGCAGCACCGCCTTGGTGCTGCCATGGAGGCGTCTCGCAGCAAAAGGAACAATGCATACATTAATTACAATACAACCAAATTAAGATGGCTATGACCCAAGAAAACCAATCCAGTAGTTCCCAGGATGAAAACCACCTGATTGTTGAGCGCCGCTCGAAACTGGCTGCATTGCGCGAGCAGGGCAATGCTTTCCCGAATGACTATCGTCGCGACAGCCTGGCCCATGGCTTGCATGAAAAGTATGATGGCTATTCCAAGGAAGCGCTGGAAAGTGAGCAGATTGTCGTGAAAGTCGCAGGGCGCATGTTGTTCAAACGCATCATGGGTAAGGCCAGTTTTGCGGCGATCCAGGATATGAGTGGCCGGATACAGCTTTATATCTCTAACGACCATACCGGCGAGGCGGCTCATGATGCGTTCAGGCACTATGATTTGGGCGACATACTTGGCGCACAAGGCGTTTTGTTCAAAACCAAAACCAACGAACTCTCTTTGCGCGTGACGCAGCTGCGTTTGTTGACCAAATCACTGCGCCCGCTTCCGGAGAAATTTCATGGTTTGACCGATCAGGAGCAAAAATATCGGCAGCGCTATCTCGATCTGATTACCAGTGAGGAGGCACGGCATGTGTTTATCACGCGATCAAGAATCATTCAGGCCATACGCGAGTTTTTCGTCGGACGGAATTATCTGGAAGTTGAAACACCCATGATGCACTCGATTCCGGGCGGCGCAACGGCGCGACCCTTTATTACGCACCATAACGCGCTCGACATGAATCTCTATTTGCGCATCGCGCCCGAGCTTTATTTGAAGCGTTTGGTCGTGGGGGGTATGGAAAAGGTGTTTGAAATCAATCGCAACTTCCGGAATGAAGGCATTTCGACGCGCCATAATCCTGAATTCACCATGCTGGAGTTTTATGAGGCATATCAGGATCATAATTACCTGATGGATTTGACTGAATCTATGCTGCGGGAGGTGGCGGTAAATGTGCTGGGCACGACACGAATTGTCTACCAGCAACGTGAAATGGATCTGGCGGAACCTTTTTCCCGTTTGACTATTACCCAGGCGATACTGGCGCACCATCCCGAGTATTCCGCGGCACAACTTTGCGATCGTGACTTTCTGATTACCACATTGCAGGAATTGGGCGTGAAGTACAATCCGAACGATGGTATCGGTGGCTTGCAACTCTCGCTGTTCGATGAAACAACCGAACATCTGTTGTTTGCGCCGACGTTCATTGTTGATTATCCGGCGGAAGTCTCTCCGCTGGCGCGGCGCAATGATGGCAACCCGGATGTTACCGACCGTTTCGAGCTTTATATTGCCGGGCGGGAAATCGCCAACGGATTTTCGGAGTTGAATGATCCCGAGGATCAGGCGCAGCGATTCCTGGAACAAGTCCAGGCCAAGGATGCTGGCGACATGGAAGCGATGCATTATGATGCCGACTATATTCATGCGCTCGAATACGGCCTGCCGCCGACTGCCGGGGAGGGTATCGGTATCGATCGCCTGGTCATGCTGTTTACCGATGCGCCCAGCATTCGGGACGTGATTCTGTTTCCGCAATTGCGCAAGGAAGATTAACTGGGGGTGACTGAACAAGGGGTTATACCATGCGACAAGGTGCCCGGTTATTCCGGATGGGGTCTCAAGTGAGCGGTAGAATGGCCGTTGCTATAGCATGTATTTGTTATTCCATCCTGTGCCCGTCCGACCGGGAAATCCAGGTTCAACTGCCAGAAACACATGCTCGATGACTTGAATAATGATTACCATAACGCTTTCATGGGGTGTTGTTGGCTTCTGATCGCGAGCATATCAGCAGGCTACACGCCAGCGGTGCATAGTGCGCAACCGGGGACACGCTCGGTTGCCACTTCATCCACAGGTAATACAGCGCCTCCTGGTCAAGTATCTCGTGGCGCGGTCACGCTCTCTACCCAGGAAGTTGGCCACATGAGCGAGCCGGCAACAAGATATTCTTCCCGTCGTATCAGTAGTGGTGCGGTGCTCCCAATTTTTGCCTATTCCTACCCACCACCGGTGGGTTATTGTGGTGTGGTCAGCCATATAGAACATTTTCTGCATCCGGATTATGGCGATATTGATCGAGCCACGAATCCTCCGCTTTCGGGGATGGTGGCGATTCCTTTTGGGCGGTTTGGTGATCAATCATTCTTTGCCAATGTAACGGTGGTAGGTTCCAGTGGCTACTATCCGGCGGAAAAAAATATCGAAGAAACCGTTTATTTCAGAATTCATCTCACTCTGCCTGATGGCAGCCACTACACCGTAACCGAGCAGCGTCCACCTTTATTCCAGCCGGGAGATGGCGTGCTGCTGAATGAATTTGGCGTACTGGAGCGCGCCGATTGCAAATCTGAGAATCTGCAGTGACATGGCGGGAACAGCGTTTGTCAGCATACGCCCCAGCCGGGAGACCTTGCTGAAGCCGTTTGAATGCGCAATTGCAACTGTGGCTGGCATCTCGCGCGGCATCCGGTTAGAGTAACTGTTCCATTTCGGTTAGCAGTGTATCGCGTAGCGCTTCGATTTCACCGAGGCGCTGTGTGGTATGGGTGTGGCCCGCTTGTTTGAGATTGACCAGTTCGTTGGCTTTGTCATGGATATGATCGTGAAGCGCTAAAATCTGCATGAGTGACGGGTGGTTTGCATAGCGTGCACGGCCGATGTTGTCCAGCCAGCGGCCGAAGCGGCACTTGTGGGGATCCAGGGGGGGCGGGATATTATCATCATCGCGCAGGTAGGCGCCCATTGCCATGACCCAGGCACGTAGCTCGACCATCGAGATCAGTACCGGCAGGTTGTCGCTGTGGATGCGCGGGTACTTTGACCAGGTCGGGTCGGGACGCCAATTGGCGACCCAATCCGGGATGGCTTCAGCCGGCATTGAGCGCGCGATACCGTTGCCCTGAGCGAGGTGGCAACCGAGTGATAACAACATCGCACCATGTGCGGCTGTCTCGACACCCTCGGCAATGGTTCTTCGCCGGAAAGCGCTGGCCAGCCCGAGCACGCCCTCGAGGATGGTCAGGTCATCGGGATCATCGAGCATGCCGCGTACAAAGCTTTGATCAATCTTGAGAAGCTGCGCGGGCAGGCGCCTTAAATAGGTGAGTGTCGAATAACCCGTGCCAAAATCATCCAGCGCAATGCCGACGCCAATTTCCTGGCAGGCTGTGATAATTTCGCCGATTCGGGTAACGTCTTCCAGAGCGCTGGTTTCCAGGATTTCCAGCTCCAGGTCGCCGGGTTGCACATGCGGGTGGCGGACCAGGCATTGTCGCAGCTTGTCCATGAAATCGGGTTGTGTGAATTGCAGGCCATCGACATTGATGCTGACCGCAAGTGCCAAACCAGCGTGTCGCCAGGCTTCGATTTGTTTGGCTGCCGTTTCCAGTACCCAATCACCGATTTCGATACAAAGCGCATCACTCTGGGTGACAGGTAAAAATTCCACTGGCAATAGCAAGCCGTGTTCTGGATGCTGCCAGCGAATCAGTGCTTCGGCGCCGATGATCTGTCCACTGCGCATATCAACCTTGGGCTGATAATGGAGCACGAGCTCTCCATTTTCCAATGCCTGGCGAATGCGCCCGAGGGTTTCGTGGCGTCCCCGCACGGCCTGATCATGCGCGGCATCAAAGATATGGTATCGGTTTTTGCCGGCTTGCTTGGCCTCGTACATGGCTTGATCGGCTTGCCGAAACAGTTGATCGGCATCCACCAGATCGCCTGTCTGAGGGAAGAAACTGACGCCCATACTGGCTGAGACGCGGAGTGTGTGACCGTTGATATGCACCGGTTCAGCGGCTGCGGCCAACAACCGTTCGAGGATCGGTATGCTCGCATCGCTGTGATGCAAATCGAGCAGTACGGCGACGAATTCATCACCTCCCAGGCGCGCCAGCGTATCGCCTTGACGTAACGCCTGCTTCATGCGACCCGATACCAATGTGAGCAGCTTGTCGCCCATATCGTGTCCATGTGAGTCGTTGACTGCCTTGAAGCTGTCGAGATCAAGATAGACCACGGCGAGTAGGGTGGCATGACGCTGCGCCAGGGTCATGGCCTGGCGTAGACGGTCGGCCAGCAGCACACGATTGGGCAAGTCGGTGAGCGCGTCGTAGTGAGCAATGCGCTCGAGCCTGTGATGTTGCTCCTTGAGCTGAGTGATATCCGAGAATAGGCTGACATAACGGCTGATCTCGCCCTTGGTGTCGTAGATGGCGCTGATGGTTTCATATTGTGCGTAGATGGAGCCATCCTTGCGCCGGTTCCAGATTTCACTGGCCCAGTAACCCTTCTGCTTCAGATCATGCCACATGGCGGTGTAGAAGGTGTGACCTTGCCGGTTCGATCTGAGGATACGCGGGGTTTTTCCTAACACTTCGTCACGCGAGAAGCCGGTAATGCGGGAAAAAGCCCCGTTGACATCGACGATTGTGCCGCTCGGGTCAGTGATCATGATGCCTTCGTGGGTATGATCGAATACACTTGCAGCCTGGCGTAGCTGTTGCTCGACCTGTTTGCGCAGGGTGATATCGCGATCTATCCCCCGGTAACCGGTCAGCTTCTGGTTTTCATCAAGAATGGGCATGCCATTGGTTTCCAGCACGACCAGGCTGCCATTTTTGTGCAGATTGATGTTTTCCAGATTCTGGAATGGCCTGCCTTCCGATGCAATGGTATGAAACGCGCGACGGATAGATGCCGCTTCCTCCTTCGGCATGAAGTCGAAGGGTGTTTTTCCCAGAACCTCTTCCGGTGTGTAGCCCAGTAGGGATTCGATTTGCGGGCTGACGTAAGTGTAACGGCCATGGATGTCCATTTCCCAGATCCAGTCGTTGGTGGTTTCGACCAGGGCACGAAATTTTTCTTCATTGGCGCGCAAGTTTCTCTCGGCCTGCTGACGAAATATTTCGGCACTCACGCGGTCATCAAAGACTTCAAGCAAGCGCTTGGCCAGTTCCGGCTGCTGAAGCGGGCGAGTGCCCAGAGCGACCAGGATGCCCATCGGTTGATATTGCTTGTCAAACAGTGCGCCACCGATATAGGACTCAATGTTCATTTGGACCAGCAGTTTGTCTTCCGGGAACAGGGCCTGAACGTTGACCGGGTGGATTTGATAGCCATGTTCCATGACCCTGGCGCAGGGGGTATCGGCCAATGCATAGTGGAAAGGTGTCATGGGCTGGTTTTGCGCCCAGCCTGCGATGAGATGGACCCCATCACGGCTTGGGTTCAGCTGTCCAACAAAGGCGTAGTCCAGTCCCAGCGCTTCGATGAGGTGTCGGCTCACGGCTTCGAAAAAAGCACTGCCGGTGAGCGGCGCGAGTGTGGTGGCGAGCGCGGCCAGGGCTTGCTCGGCCAGATGCTGTTCAGTCACGTCCTGAATCGTGCCCGCTGAGCATAATGGGTCGCCTTTGGCATCGAAGTGGATTTCACATTGTTCGTGGACATATTTGATTCGACCATCTTTCATGAGCAGGCGGTGCGTGAGCTCGTAGGGTTCACGGGTCTGCAGCGAGCGGCTATAGGCTGTGTTGACTGCCTTGCGGTCATCGGGATGGATGGTGTTGATAAAGGCCTGGTAACTGGCGCCGAAATGTGCCTTGTCTATCTCAAAGATATGGAAAATCTCGTCGGACCAAAACAGTTTGTCCTGGACAAGATCCAGCTTCCAGCTGCCGATTCGGGCGATATGCTGGGCTTCGCTGAGTTGATGAGCACTTTCCTTCAGGGCCTCTTCAGTATGCTTGCGGGCGGTAATATCGAGGCGTGTGCCGGACATCCATAGCGGTTGACCATCCGGTGTCCGGCTGATTACCCTGCCTCGATCGAGCACCCAGACCCAATGGCCATGCTTGTGGCGCACGCGCGCCTCGCATTCGAAGGTTTCCATTTCACCGTGGAAATGCCTGTGCAGCGCCTGGTCGATAGGCGCGAGATCATCGGGGTGTGTGTGCGCTAGCCAGGGTTTGGTGGTGATCGGGCCCAGTGTATCCAGTGTATGGCCTATGATCTCGGCCCAGCGTGAATTTAAATGTACTTCATTCGTCTGAAGATTCCATTCCCAGGTGCCTGCGTGAGTGCCCCACAGGATATCAGCCAGGCGTTGGCGTTCTTTTCTAACTGCATTTTCAGCATGCCGGCGTTGCGCGACGCTGACCAGCAGCTTGGCAAAAGTGCCGAGTAGCTCGGCTTCTTCCGCGCCAAATGCCAAACGTGAATGGACCGCATCAAGTCCGACGAATCCGAGGCAATCGCTGCCGCGCATCAGCGGTGCCGTTAACAGGCTTTCTATTTTCTGCGCTTGCAGGATATCTCGCAGGGCACTGGATGGTAGATCGGCGACATTTTGAATAAATAGCGGATTGCCCTGTAAATGCGGGCTGATCCACTCGGGAATCTGGTCAAGCGGGATATGCTGGAGATTGTCTTTTTGTGGGGATACGCCAGGCGCGCACCACTCATGCGTGTTTGAAGTGGTTCGAGAGACAAAATCATAAGTGAAAACATAGGCCCGGTCTGCGGAAAAAAAATGGCTGATCTGCTCGAGTGCTGCATGAATCGCATCGTCAATGCGTTCGAGCGGTAAATCGATCAATTCCGTTGCCAGTTTGGACATCAGTGCGAGATATTCCGAAAGGCGCGCGGCTGCGCGCTGGGCTGCTTTGTGATCGGAGATATCCCGTACGGATGCCTGAAGAAAGATTTGTTTGCCGGCAACGATTTGAGTGAGCTGCACCTCGGCGAGGAAGCGCTGGCCATTCAATCGCTGGTATTCCCAATCAAAAAAGTTCGAGCCTGTCCGGACAGCCTGGCTTATTTCTTCGAGCGCTTTGTCGCTTGATAATTGTCCATCGGGTTGCCGCTCCGGTGAGAGTTGCCAGGGTCCAAGTTGGGTGAATTCATTAATATGCTGCACCCCGAAAAGATCCAGGGCCGCCTGATTGGCATCGGTGAACCGCCATGCCGGCGGCGCCAATGTCATCAAGGCATCGCGGGAGCGGTTGAATAATTCGTGGTAACGTGTTTCGCTCGCCGCCAGATCCCGGGTGCGGCGAATGACTGCCTGGTGCAGCATCAGTTGCTGACGCGTATTGGCATAGAATTGTGCGGCCAACAGACTGATCAAAGCTCCAGCAAGACCGATCAGTATGGCCGTTGTGGGCGCACCCCAGCCTGTGGTCGGGCTGGTGCTCAATATCCACTTGCCATTCGGTACCGGCACTTCGATTTCGACTGGATCATGCAGTAATTCCAGTCCTGCATTGGTGGCGATGATCTGGCGTTCACCCGTGTCAGGGCGAATGCGCCAGAGGGCATAGTGATAACCGCGTTTCGCCAAACCATTGAGGTTGGTCGTTTCCAGGATTTGCGGGAAGCGGATCAGGACGTTGGTGAATCCCCAGAAATGCGCCTCGCCGTTTTCATTGGGGAGGAAAACCGGGTGACGGCCGATTGCGCCGAGGCCGCCCTGGATCAGATTGAATGGGCCTGCAAGTGTGAGTGTCTTGCTATCACGTGCAAGGAAAGCTTCCTGGTTCCGACCGGGATCAGCAAGCAGGTTGTGTCCGATCGCTGGTTCATTGCCTGCTAACGGATAACTGCTTTGCACAATACCGTCTGGCGCAAGCTGAACGGCACCAATGCCTGGATAAAGCGCCATGATTTCCTGTCCCACTGCGGTGAAATTCGGTACTGTGCCGTTGCCTTGGCGCACCAGTGCCGCCAGTGCGCTGGTGGCGGTCAGCGTCTGATGTATGTTCAGGCGTACAAAAGTGGCATGATTGCTGGCCACAACAAGGGCTTCGTCACGCTGGTGCGTCACCTCATGTTGATGGGTTGCATACCCCGCCCAGGCAGTCAATAGGAGTCCAGTGAAGAAAATTGCGATGGCTTCGAGGACAAAGCGGTTCTGGATCACGCCGAGCGGCAAGCTGTTTCTCCTTATCGTTGCAACTTGTTGATATCCTGACAGGATAGGCAGGTAAAAGGAATTCTATCAAACTGAATGGAAATCTGTGATGGTCAAATCATACGTGCTCATGGGGTGTTTTTTTCTGGTCAAATGCCCGTTAATCTGAATAATCTCTCCTGATTATTCTGTCCTGCGGGGCCCTTTAATGGCATTGCGAGTAGAAATAAGGGGCGGTCCAGCTTCTGTTCAGGTAACAGTATGCCATGCGGCAGGCAGTACAATGTGTCTCTGCATGAAAATTTCAGGCAACAATGGATAGATATGGCTTTTATTCAAGAAAGGCTGGACTATTCCAATATGACCGCAATGATCGATTCTGTGCCCTATTTTTCCTATGTGGCTCCAGTATTTTAGCGTCTCTTCAGGCAGACAGGCAGTGGTGTCGGCTGCTTTGTCACATCAAAAAGTTATTTAAAAACAATCTCTTTAAAGTCTTGTTTATTTGTTTGTAGGAGTTTTTCCTACAAACAAACCGGCTCTATTCCTACTGTTTATTTGGCAGCGTTGCCCTTTACTCCCTTTGCGTCAGAGTTAAGAATGCACCTAACATTTCTGCCAATCCGGTTTGGCTCAATTCAGTATGGGGAGTATCAGCATGAAGACGAATCAAATTCTCGATGAAATCAGGGAAGTCAATCTTGGCTACTTGCTGCTGGCCCAGCATATGCTGCGCGAAGATAAGGCGGCAGCAATGTATCGTTTGGGGATCAATGACGATGTGGCGGGTATTTTAGACAAGCTGACTACGAGTCAATTGTTGAAAATGGCTGGATCCAATACGTTGCTGTGCCGGTTCCGGTTCGAGGATAGCCTGATCGCAGAAATACTGACGAACCATAAACAGGACCCAGCGTTGACACAATCCCATGCCGCAATTCTCATGGCAGGTCAGCCTGCCGACACGGTTTCCTAATTCTGATGACAACGGGAGAAGGGTTATGCGAGTAAAAAGCATTTTATCCGAAGGCAAGCAAATCCAACTGGCAACCGAACTTGTTAAACTGGGCGCACGATTACAAGTTCTGGAGGCGTCCACCAGTCTCAGCCGTGAGCGGCTCGTGAAATTGTACAAGGAAGTCAGAGGTGTTTCGCCGCCGAAAGGGATGCTGCCCTATTCGGAGGATTGGTTTATGGGCTGGCAACCCAACATGCATTCCTCATTGTTCGTCAATATTTATAATTATTTGGTGCAATACGCGGGTGTGCATGACATAGAGGCCATTATCAAGAGTTATCAGCTTTACCTGGAGCATGTTCAGGTCAATCAATTACAGCGCGTGCTGAGTTTTACACGTGCTTGGACGCTGATACGTTTCATCGAAAGCAATGTTTTGTCAGTGACGCCTTGCGTCAAATGCAACGGTCATTTTTTGGTGCATAGCCTGGATATCCAGTCCAACCATATCTGCGGCCTTTGCCATGTGCCATCGCGCGCAGGCAAGACCAAGCAAAACTCGCTGAAATCCAAGACCAAACAACAGTGTGCTGCCTGATTGGTGCCATGGTCTCCTCTACCTTGTTTACAATCACCCAAAGAGATATGCGCGATTTTTCTCCTGGGGGCCTTTGCCGGACTTGAGGCATGTGCGTGTGTCGGCAAGCTTGCCGTGCACAGATGTCAAAATTGAAACTATAGCCAACTTATCCACTTCCATTGCTATAGTTGATTTATCTCAAGTCCGGCAGATTCCCGTTGGTCCGAGCTTGAGTGTTTTACACGCTATATACATTCGTTTCAGATTCAGTGCCTGCTTCTCCGATAAGGAAGATCCTTTAACCCTGGCTTTTGGTTGAATGAACTGGCATGTGCCGTTTCTGGCAGCAGTGCCAGACATAGCTTTGCTGCAGTCATCCCATGCGTATTATGAAATCGCTGCAATCAATCAGTGGCGATTGGCTATGAAATCCGGGATAATCGCCTGGATTCTCAGGATGGAGTGATTTTCTGAACCCCTGCTGCTTTGGGCCGTTCAGCCTGGAATTGTCCAGCCATGCCTCGTGCGGCGATACGATCGTTCATATGTTATACAGTCTATGGTTTGAAGGCCTATCAAGCCGCAACTTATGCTTAATCATTGCAACCCTCTGGTTATGCCAGGCGGCAATCAATTGAAGGATCTTGGATAATTGAACCTGCTCAAGGCACTTGCCACCGTCAGTGGCATGACACTGATTTCACGTATTTTGGGGTTTGTCCGGGATTTGATGATAGCAAGGATATTTGGCGCAGGCGTGGCCACCGATGCTTTCTTTGTCGCATTCCGCATTCCTAACTTGTTGCGCCGCTTGTTTGCTGAAGGCGCTTTTTCCCAGGCATTTGTACCCATTCTGGCCGAATACAAGAATAACCGTTCGGACGCGCAAACGCGTGAGCTGATCGATCATGTTGCGACCCTGTTGGGCATGGCGCTATTTGCCATCACCCTGCTAGGCATCATCGCGGCGCCTGTGATTATTTACGTCAGCGCACCTGGTTTTTCTACCGATCCGGACAAGTTTTCATTGACGGTCGAATTGCTGCAGATCACTTTTCCCTATATTCTGTTTATTTCACTGGTCGCATTGGCCGGCGGCATACTCAACACTTACAGTTATTTTTCTATACCCGCCTTTACCCCGGTTTTACTGAATCTTTCATTCATTGGATGCGTCCTATGGCTCGCCCCAGTGATGGATACGCCAGTGTTGGCCCTGGCCTGGGCGGTATTTATCGGGGGCATTCTTCAGCTGGCGCTCCAGATCCCTTTTTTGTTGCACCTCAAAAAAATGCCGCGATTGCGTTTCAACTTTCGGAACAGCGGCGCATGGCGGGTGCTCGGTTTGATGGGGCCGGCCGTATTCGGCGTATCGATCGGGCAGATCAGCATGCTGATCAATACCATCTTTGCTTCGCTCCTGGTGACTGGTAGCGTTTCCTGGCTTTATTATGCGGATCGTTTGATGGAATTTCCGGCCGGCTTGCTGGGTGTGGCGCTTGGCACGGTGATTCTGCCTTCTCTTTCGCGGCATTATGCCCAACACAGCACGGAGGCGTATTCACGTTTGCTCGACTGGGGCCTGCGCCTGACTTTTTTGCTGACTTTGCCGGCTGCCATGGCATTGGCGTTACTGGCGACGCCCCTGATCACGACCCTGTTTCATTATGGCGCTTTCACGACTGAGGATGTCTGGATGACGCGGCAAGCGTTAATGGCGTATAGCGTCGGTTTGCTCGGGCTGATACTGGTCAAAGTCCTGGCACCGGGTTTCTATGCCCGGCAGAACATCAAAACACCAGTCAAAATTGCAGTCATGACGCTTGCGGCTACCCAGCTGATGAACCTGGCCTTCATTATTCCATTACAGCATGCTGGCCTGGCATTGGCCATAGGATTGGGCGCGTGCCTGAATTCGGGATTGCTCTATCATAAACTGCGCGTTCATGGCATTTATCAACCCCAGCCTGGCTGGGGGGTGTTTATGTTGAAAATCATGATCGCATTGGCAGTGATGGGCGGGGTAGTTGGTTTGGCTGCCGGCAGCAGTGCTGAGTGGCTTGCTGCCGGTGCTGCGGAGCGTGCATTGCGACTGGGGGGGATTGTGCTGTTGGGTGCGCTGGTTTATTTTTCCTGCTTGTGGCTGTTGGGATTTCGCTTGCGAGATTTTTCCCGGCAGAGCGCAAATTAGCTACCCTGCTTGAGGAAGTTTTATGCTGCCAGCGGAGGATGCCTGGCAGCTTTTGCAATTCATGCAAGCGCTGTCGCCGCAAGATATGGCACGGCATTTTCCCGGCATTTATCCCGCCAGCAGCGCGTCTGCGCCGGCTTGAGCGGGAATTCGTAGGTGGAGTCGCAAGTCATGAGGCTTCATTGGGCTCTGGATCTTCTGTGATAACAGACGGGCAAGATGGTTTATCTTGCTCGGGCTGGCCGGTATAGTGGCCTGGTATGCGCGGCGTGGTCGCTACGACATCAGCGTTCTGGGCACGATGACGGAGTGCATGATCCATTAAAACGATGGCCAGCATGGCTTCCACGATGGGTGTGGCACGGATGCCGACACAGGGATCGTGACGGCCATGTGTCTGGACGATGGCCGGATTACCTGCTTTATCGATCGAACGCCGCTCCAGGCGGATGCTGGAGGTCGGCTTGATCGCCACATTGACCACCAACGGCTGGCCAGTTGAGATTCCGCCCAAAATACCGCCGGCATGATTGCTCAGGAAACCGTCCGGCGTGATTTCATCCGAATGTTCGGTGCCTTTCTGTGTGACGCAGCCAAAACCGGCCCCGATCTCAACACCTTTCACGGCATTGATGCTCATCATCGCATAAGCGATTTCAGCGTCCAGCCGGTCATAGACCGGTTCACCCCAACCGACCGGCACGCCTTCCGCAACCGCGCTGATTCTGGCGCCGATCGAATCGCCCGATTTGCGCAAACTGTCCATAAAGGCTTCCAGTTGCGGGACATAGTCGTTGTTCGCAGCGAAGAAAGGATTCTGATTGACATCCTCCCAGCATTCAAACGGAATGACTATCGGGCCAAGTTGCGCCATGTAGCCCCGGATCACAACACCATAACGCTCGCGCAGCCATTTTTTTGCGATCGCTGCCGCAGCGACCCGGACAGCCGTTTCGCGTGCAGAGGCGCGCCCGCCACCACGGTAGTCACGGATGCCATATTTCTGCCAGTAGGTATAATCGGCATGACCTGGCCGGAAGGTATCCATGATCTTGCTGTAATCCTTGCTGCGCTGGTCTTCGTTGCGTATCAGGAGTGCGATGGGCGTGCCGGTTGTTGTGCCCTCGAACACGCCCGAGAGAATCTCTACCCGGTCTGCTTCACGCCGCTGCGTGACATGACGGGAGGTGCCGGGTTTGCGCCGATCGAGTTCCGATTGAATATCTTCGGTGGATAATTGCAAACCGGGCGGGCATCCATCGACGATACAACCAATGGCAGGGCCGTGTGATTCGCCAAATGACGTCACACAAAATAATTTTCCGAGTGTATTGCCAGACATTCCTAATCCTTGGTAAATCGAGAAGTGAAGTCTAACATAAGCAAAAGTGAGAAGATGGACAGGCAGCGTTGTTTACTATGCTGATGGGCGTGTCAAATTCCAATGCATGCGGGTAAAATGGGGCGAGTGTCAATATTGTATCGGAGTCAACCAGGAGGATTATGAATACCGCACAAGTCAAGGAATATTTGCTCGATCTGCAGAACCGGATCGTGAGTGAACTGGAGCGAGTGGATGGCAAATCGTTTCGCCGCGATGCCTGGGATCGGCCGGAAGGGGGCGGGGGGGCAAGTTGTGTGATCGAGGAAGGCAATGTGCTGGAACGGGGGGGTGTTAATTTTTCTCATGTTTACGGCAGTGGTCTGCCTGCTTCGGCGACTGCCGCCCGGCCCGAACTGGCCGGCAGGGCATTTGAGGCAACCGGGGTCTCGCTGGTGCTGCATCCGCGTAATCCTTATGCACCGACCGTCCATATGAATGTCAGATTTTTCGAAGCAACCAAGGAGGGCGCTGAACCTGTCTGGTGGTTTGGCGGCGGGATGGATCTGACACCTTATTATGGTTTCGAGGAGGATGCAGAGCATTTTCATCGAGTCTGCCGGGATGCGCTCCAGCCATCAGGAGAAGCGTATTACCCGCGTTTCAAAAAATGGTGTGATGAGTATTTCTATCTGAAGCATCGTAAGGAGCCACGTGGTATCGGGGGCATATTTTTTGATGATCTGAATCAGCCGGATTTTGCGACTTGCTTTAGTTTGACAAAGAGCGTGGGTGATCATTTCCTGCCTGCTTACGTGCCAATTTTGCAGAAGCGGTACGAAACGCCCTATGGTGAGCGTGAGCGGAATTTCCAGGCTTACCGGCGCGGTCGATACGTGGAATTCAACCTGGTATGGGACCGCGGTACACTCTTTGGTTTGCAGACGGGCGGCCGGACCGAATCCATTTTGATGTCTTTGCCTCCCATTGTTAAATGGCGTTACGACTGGTCGCCCCAGCCAGGCAGTCCGGAATCGAAGCTCTATACCGATTTCCTGATCGGCAAGGACTGGCTGCAATTGGCTTGAGTACCTATATCTGCATCGCCAGGTTGCTGGCGAATCAGTCTTGTATAAGGATAGGGATAGGGATGAGGCGCGGCTGCATACGATCAATCGAGTCAAAGCAGGGAAAAAACCAGTTGTGAATGAAAGAATCAGTCAGTTACTCGCACAAATTACCGTGTTGGAAGATGAGTTGCGAGCGGCCCTGAACGAGCAGCAATCCACGATCGTTTTTCAGATCCAGGGAAAGCGCATTAAATTCGAGCAATCGATTAAGGAAGCCCATCAGCGCCTTAAGACAAATTTTTTTCGCTGGCTGGTTGTCAATCGTCCGCAAAATCTGATAACCGGGCCGATTATCTATGCCATGATAGTTCCATTGCTGATTACCGATTTCTGTATCAGCTTATATCAGGTGACCTGCTTTCCGATTTACGGTATTCAGAAAGTGCGTCGTTCAGACTATATCGTGTTTGATCGAAAATATCTTAATTACCTGAATTTCATAGAAAAATTTCATTGTACCTATTGCGAATATGCGAATGGTCTGATTGCCTATATGAGAGAGATCATTGCGAGAACCGAGCAGTACTTTTGCCCGATTAAGCATGCCCGCAAGCTCCTGGACACGCATTCCCGCTACGCCAGATTTATGGAATACGGGGACGCGCAGGATTATCATGCCAAGCTTGAGGAATATCGCAGAGCGCTCGAGAAAGGGAAGTGAGTGGTGGGGAATTTGGATTGAATTTGTATTGGCAGGCTTGAAATTGTCCAGAACAAACGCATATTGGTTGTAAGTTGATAATCAACAGTCGGCCTGACCTTCTGGTGACAGAGATTCAGGATGTTTGGCCAAGCTTTGGTTGGGCGCAGGTATGTCGCACCCTAGCAGACAATGACAACCTGTCGTGTTACGAGTGTTCTTGATTTGTATGGAGGCTATTATGGCAATTACACGATATGAACCATGGGGATTACTGACACAGTTACAGCGCGAACTCGAGCGGGTCCGGGATGATGTCTCCGGCGATGGCTCATCAGCAACTGCTGAATGGGCGCCTGCTGTGGATATCAAGGAGGCAAGTGATAAGTTTGTTTTGCAGGCGGATTTGCCTGGAGTCAAACCCGAAGATATCGATGTCAGCATGGAAAACGGTGTGCTCACGATCAAAGGCGAGAAACGCACTGAGGCCAAAACTGAGCAGGAAGGATACAAGCGGGTAGAGCGGACTTATGGGTCTTTCTACCGTCGTTTCAGCCTGCCGGATACAGCCAATCCCGATGCGATCACGGCAGGCACCAAAAATGGCGTGCTGGAAATTGTGATTCCAAAACGTGAATCGGTTCAACCTAAAAAAATCAATGTAACCATTGCCGAGTAAGCATAATGGAGCCTGCGGGCTCCATTATGCTTCGAGCCATTCCAGGATTGCCTCCGGTCTTTGCAGCAGCCCTGTAGAGAGAGCCTGGCTGACGGATGCGAGCCGCCGCTATGCATTCGGGTTGATTCGATAAGCATGATCAGCGAAGGCCAGCATGGCCGGGCGTGAAGACAGGATCAACGCAGTTCGATTCCGGAGCAATGTTGCCAGACCGGCACGTAATGCCAGACAGCTCATGTCGAAGTACGCACGGGTTTCATCTAGGATCACAATTGCGGGGTTTTTGAGTAATGCCCGCGCGATGAGGATACGCTGGCGCTGGTTGTCGGAAAGCTGCGCAGCCTGATGATCTACTTTCGTTTGCAAGCCATGCGGCATTTCACGGATGAATTCAGATGCCTGACTGGCCTGGGCGGCTGCAGTGATAGCGGCTTCAGTACTGCAGCGCATTGCGCCGTAGGCAATATTAGCGGCCATGGTGTCGGACAATAGGGTTTTATCCGGTGTGATCCAGGCAATATGCGCATATAAATTCGCCCGGCTCATGCGCCCGATGGTTTGATTGTCGAGCTGGATTTTTCCAGTCTCGGGGCGTATGAAACCGCAAACCAGATCAGCCAGCAGTCGCTTGACCGGATTGTCACCACCAATCAAGCCGATTTTCTTGCCGGGTTTGATGCTAAGAGAGGGTAACGTTTTACGTTGACCACTGTTTCTGAAGCTGACCGCTTCGATTTCCAATTTCCCCCTGATGGGCCTGTTTGTCGGCAACAATGGTGAGGATTCCGAAATTACCCCGGATTGCTGATCCAGCAAGGAGAACAGTGAGCGCAGCAATTGGCTGCATTCAGCCACTGTCGATCTGAGATCGATCAGCCGCAGCAATGGGAAGACGAGCAAGAGCATGGCCATCAGGAATGCTGCGGCATCATCCAGCGCCAGCTTGCCGAGCGTGAGTTGCTGTATCAGGTAGTAAAGAAAGGCGGTCAGCATGCCAATTAGCAACATCATGGCCAATAGCCCAACGATTCTGATTTGGCGTGCCTGCGCCATCATGTCATCCTGATAGCGCTCAAGGAGACCACGGATATGCTGGCTTTCCTGCTGGTTGCCCTGATCCAAATGTATCGCTCTGAAATGTTGTATCGCTTTGTGTAGGGCTCTGGATAGATCTGCCCGCGTCTGGGAGCGTGTTCCGTGGTGGTGAGCGTTGCCACGAGACATCTGAATGACGAGATATAATGCAATCAGCATGGCAAATACAAGTACTGCCATTTCCGTGTTCAGGTGCATCATGACGGCGGACAGCCCGATGAAGATCAATAAGTCCCGGGAGAGATTGGTGCCCAGACGGCTTGCAAGGTGGCACAATTTTTCCATGTCGGTGAAGAAACGTGCACTAATCGTGGTGGTGGAAAAATCATACCGGGCATGCGGTAGGGCCAATAGTTTCTCGAATAATTGCATGCGCAATTCCAGCGCGAGCCGGTTACAGATGCGGCAGAGTGAGTGATGGCTGGCCAGATTGGCAAGGGCGGCTGCTATCAAAAGGACTGTCAATAGTACCGGGAGTTCTTGAAGCAATTGTTTATTACCGCCGGGCAGGGCATGAATGAATAACTGGCTGGTCACGAACGGCATGCAGGAGACTGCCAGGGCAATCAGACTGCCGGCGAGGATTGCCGGAATGAGTGATGTCCAATAAGGCGTGCTCCATGCCAGGAAACGGCGGAGCGGTACTATTTCGATAGTCGATGGCTTGAATGACATGAGTAAGAGAGAATATCGATCACAAAAATAGAAAATATGGATGAAACTATATCAGCTCACAGGGCGGCTGATAATCAGCTTGGCTTATAATAGAAGCTTGGAAGGGGGCCGCGATTATCCGGGCAGCATGCGCTAGGAGGCTGTCCAAGAACAGACTGATCTACTGCGGACGAACCTGCCAGGCTGGATTTTTCGATCCCTTTCGTTGAATAGAACAACTATTCGCCTCAAATGATCGAAAAATCCCGCTCAGCCAGCTTCGCCCTCGCTACGATCACTATTCTCGGACAGCCTCCTAGCCGGGTTTGTGATCGGCCGTGCAGCTGGAATCATGTCTTTTGCTGACGTATTTCGGGTGTGTTTGCTGTCATCGACTTGGCCCGGTTCGCTAGGTTAGAGGATTTGAATTGCATTGCCAAGAGGATAAATGATCAAGCAACCAGAAACAGGGCGGGAAGTTTCTGCCAATTTTAGCAGGAAAGGGATTATTCTCGCGGGTGGCTCCGGCACACGGCTTTACCCAGTGACCCAGGTCGTTTCCAAGCAATTGTTGCCTGTCTTTGATAAGCCGATGGTGTATTATCCGCTCAGCACACTGATGCTGGCAGGGATTCGGGACATCCTGATTATTTCGACACCCGAAGATATTCCCCGTTATGAAAATTTGCTTGGGGACGGGGAGCAATGGGGGCTTAATCTCTCATATGCCGTGCAGCCTTCGCCTGATGGATTGGCGCAGGCATTCATCATTGGTGCTTCATTTATCGGGAACGATCCGAGTGCGCTCATCCTAGGCGACAATATTTTCTACGGACATGATTTTCACCATTTGCTCGGCAGTGCCATGCGGCGAACCAGCGGTGCCAGTGTATTTGCCTATCATGTCCATGACCCGGAACGCTACGGCGTTGTGGAATTTGACCGCGCAGGGCATGCGATCAATCTGGAGGAAAAACCCCAATCCCCTAAATCCAATTATGCGGTGACCGGTTTGTATTTCTACGATCAGGATGTTGTGAGCATGGCCAGAACGCTCCAGCCGTCCGCGCGCGGCGAGCTGGAGATTACCGACATCAATTTGCTGTATCTTGCAGAAGGTGGGCTCAACGTGGAAATCATGGGGCGGGGCTACGCGTGGCTGGATACGGGTACTCACGAATCGTTGCTGGATGCAAGCCAATTTGTGGCGACGATTGAGCGTCGTCAGGGACTCAAAATTGCTTGCCCGGAAGAAGTGGCCTACCGGAATAAGTGGATTGATCAGGCGCAACTGGAAACGCTTGCCCAGCCTCTGGCCAAAAATGGTTATGGGCAGTATCTATTGAGGATCCTCAGGCAAGCTGCTTTGTGAGCCGGTGCGGAACAAAAGATAGGTTGACCGGACTTGCTGGGCAGAAGTACCAGGAGGCTGTCCGAGAGACTGATCTACTGCGGACGAACCTGCCAGGCTGGATTTTTCGATTCTTTTCGTTGAATAGAACCACTATTCGCCTCTTAGGGCTCGTTAATGAATAACTTGGATATACGTTGTTACGTATTCGGGAAAGATGCAAGCCTCGCAACGCCGCAGATGCCCGAATACGCAACAACCCTTCGGGCTGGGGTCGCTTTTGGCGCATACCGGCGTTGCAAGCCACTTGTTGTGAATGACACAACGGCGTGTCTTGCGCCTTGGTCTGCGCCAAAAGCGACCCCAGCGTATGCTCAAGTTATTCATTAACGAGCCCTAATGATCGAAAAATCCCACTCAGCCATCTTCGCCCTCGCTACGATCGCTATTCTCGGACAGCCTCCTAGGGGGACTGGTTTTTAGTCTCAAGCCAATGCCTGCGGGTTTCCCGTGCTTCGGCAAATAGCCGCTCCAGCGTCTGGTCATCATGTTGGGCCAGCATTTGATGGAGGTTTGAGAGTTGAGCCTGATAGGCCTCGATTTGGGCCAGCAATGCTGCACGATTGTCTTGGCAGATATCGCGCCACATTTCCGGTGAACTGCCGGCAATACGCGTCATATCATCCAGACTGGTGCCTGCGAGACGCAAGAGTGCCATCGGATCATTTCCACCCAGGGTACGGATATGCTGCATCAGCGTGAACGCCAGCATATGCGGGAGATGGCTGATCGCAGCAAGAATCTGATCATGCCGCTCGACTGGCAGGTGTGAGATTTTCGCGCCGCAGTGCTGCCATAGGGCCTCTACGAAAGCGAGTGCTTGCGGACTGTTTTCCGGCAAGGGAGTCAGAATGAGCGGTTTGTTACGAAACAGATTTGGGTCGGCTGCCTGTGCACCACTGAACTCTGTGCCCGCAATCGGATGTGCAGGTATGAACCGGTCTAGGTGTGCATGCAAGTGGGCGCGGGCGGCCAGTACCACATGTTGTTTGGTGCTGCCGACATCCGAGACAATGGTATTGGTATCAAGATAGGGCGCCATGTTGGACATGATATGAGCGGTTTGCCTGACGGGTACGGCAAGCAAAACGAAATCGGCCCCTGGCAGAGCAGCAGCGAAGTCGTCAGTGTATGCATCAATGACGCCCAGTGCCAACGCACGCTGCATGTTTTCGGGACTGCGTCCAATCCCCAGGACATGTTCAACAAGGCCGGCCTGGCGCAGGGCCAGGGCAAATGAACCGCCGATCAGCCCTACGCCAATGATGACCAGTTTTGAGATGTGCGGCAGGGGCGGGACAGCGGGCGCAGTTTCTTGACTGATCAACCAATTTCCTTTAGTGCTTGTTCCAGGGCAAACAGAAATTTCTTGTTTTCTGCTTCCAGGCCAATTGTGACCCGCAAATGATTGGGCATGTCATAGTTGCCTAGAGGACGAACGATGACGCCCTGTTGCAGGAGGTTTTTGTATACCTTCAAGCCATTGGTTGGATTACCGGAGATATGGAAGCTGACGAAATTGCCATAAGATGGAATATATTCGATGCCCAATTGGCGCAGGCCGCTGGTCATTTGCAGCATGCCCGTCCGGTTGGTCGTATAAGAATGCTTGACGAATTCGACATCTTGTAATGCCGCAAGCGCGCCAGCCAACCCGATACTGTTGACGTTGAAAGGCTGGCGGATGCGGTTCATGAGATTGGCCAGATCGGTGTGGGCTAACGCAAAGCCGACCCGGACACTGGCTAGGCCATAGGCCTTGGAGAAGGTTCTGGTGATGACCAGATTCTGAAAATTCTTCAGCCAGGCAATGCTGTTGGCCTTATTCGCTTCCGGCAGATATTCATCATAAGCCTCGTCCAGAATGACCAGTACATCCTGCGAGACCCGTTCCATGAAACGCAGGAGATCCCTGGCTTCGCAGAGGGTGCCAGTCGGGTTATTGGGGTTGGCGATAAATACGATCCGAGTTTCCGGTGTGATCGCGTCCAGCATGGCTGCCAGGTCATGGCCAAAATCTCGTGCAGGCACGCGGATTCCAGTTGCACCGACAGCCTGAGCCAGCAGGGGATAGATGGCAAAAGCATACTGTGAATATATCGCAGCGGCACCGGGTCTCAGGAAAATGCGGGCGGCAAGCTCGAGCACATCATTGGAGCCATTTCCCAGCACGATTTGCTCGGTCGATACCCCCAAACGTTCGGATAACGCTTCTTTAAGCTCGTAGCCGCTACCGTCCGGGTAACGTGCCGCTTCCGAGAGCGCCTGTATCATGGCCTCTTTGGCAAGCGGGCTGGTGCCGAGCGGGTTCTCGTTGGAGGCGAGTTTGATGACTTCGCTCTTATTGAGCCCAAGATCCCGTACCAGCTCTGAAATGGGCTTGCCTGGCCGGTACGGTTGGATGGCCCGGATATATTCCGGGGCGAGTTCGCAAAGGTTCATAATAATTCGGAATCAGTAATATTTTTAAGAAGGATAAGTGGTGATTTCACGCAGCAGGATAAGAGCCCAGTATCTTCAGAAAAGTTGCGTTGTTGCGTAACGCCTGGAGCGCTTTGGCGATATGCTCATCTTCCTGATGGCCTTCAATATCCACAAAAAAGACATAGTCCCACAGATTTGCACGCGAGGGGCGTGATTCCAAGCGAGTCATGCTGACCCGGTGGTGTGCCAGGGGGGCCAATAGCTCATGAACCGCGCCCGGCCTATTATTGGTTGCCATGGCCAGCGAAGTTTTGTCCTTGCCGGAAGGCGCAATATGCTGAGTGCCGATAATCAGGAAACGCGTAGTATTATTGGGGTTGTCTTCAATGTTGCGGGCGCACAGTGTCAGTCCAAATACTTCTGCCGCTTTTTTGCCGGCTATGGCGGCAGCATGCGGGTCAGACGCGGCCAGACGAGCTGCATCCGCATTGCTGGCGGCATCGATGCGATCCATGACATGCAGGTTGGGCAGATTCTCTTTGAGCCATTTCTGGCATTGTGCGAATGATTGTGGATGCGAGTAAATTTTCTTGATCTTGGTTAGCTCGGAATGTTGTGCCATCAGGCATTGATGCACGGACAGTTCGATTTCTCCACAAATTTTTAAAGGTGTTTGCAGCAGCAAATCCATGGTTCTGCCGACAGCGCCCTCGGTTGAGTTTTCTACCGGTACCACGCCGTAATGAGCCGTTCCGGATTCCACCTTGCGGAAAACATCGTCAATAGAGCTGCTGGCAAGCGTATTAATGGCGCTGCCAAATCGTTTGGTAACCGCTTCCTCGGAGAAAGTCCCTTGTGGTCCAAGATATGCGACGGTAAAGGGCTCCTCCAGTGCGCGGCAGGCTGAAATGATTTCTGTGAAAAGCTGGATGATGCGCTCGTGGCTCAGTGGCCCAGCATTCAATTGTTTCAGGCGCGTAAAAATTTGCGATTCGCGCTCCGGGCGATAAGCAGTACCAGATTTTTTTCGTCCGATTTCTTGAGCCAGTCGGGCGCGCGTGTTGAGTAGTTGGAGCAGCTCATTATCGATCGCATCGATTTCGTCGCGCAATCGTGTCAATTGTTCAGTCATCGAGTATAAATTTACAGTCTGTCAACCGGTAAAAACATTTAAGTCAGCCGTTATTTGTGGTTGTCACGTCTCTCATCGGGTTTGCTTATTGCACCACCTGGCCAGGCTTGGGGGTCATGGTCATAAATTTGCTTTGAATGAGGGTTCGGGTAAATAACGCACCATAAGAACACCGCTGATCCCGGCAATGGCCGTAATGGTTTCCGCCGGGACGGGGTTGTCAGTATCAACCAGGGTATAGGCCATTTCTCCCCGCGATTTGTTGACCATGTTATGAATATTCAAGCCGGCATTTGCCATGCAGGTTGAGATTTGTCCGAGCAGATTGGGAACATTGGCGTTGGCGACGGCAATTCGGAAAGGGGATTCCCGCTCCATTGTGACATCCGGGAAATTAACGGTATGCAGGATATTGCCGTTTTGCACATAGTCGATGATCTGGTCAGCGATCATCATGGCGCAGTTCTCTTCTGCTTCCTGGGTCGAGGCACCGAGATGGGGAAGCGTAATGACTGCTGGTTGATGTTGTAATTTCCGGCTCGGGAAGTCGCAGACATAATACTTGATGGTCCCATTTTCGATGCCCATGAGTATGGCATCCTCGTCAACGATGGCGTCGCGGGAGAAATTGAGCAAAATAGTATTTTTCTGCATACATGCCACCAGGTCGTGATCGATCAGATGGCGGGTAGAGTCGTTGAGCGGGACATGTAGCGAAATGAAGTGGCTGCGGCGGACCAGATCTTCGATTTGATGCGCTTTTTGCACTTCTGCCGAGAGGCTCCATGCAGACTCGACCGTGATCTTGGGATCGTAACCCAGTACTTTCATGCCGAGCTTGAGCGTGGCATCTGCCAACAACCGGCCGATTTTGCCCAGGCCCACGATGCCCAGCGTCCGGCCAGGCAGTTCCATGCCGGAAAACTGCTTCTTGCCGGCTTCAACTTGTTCGTGCAGGGTTTGATCATCGCCTTCCAGGTTGTCGACGAAGCGCAGGGCAGGAATCAGGTTGCGTGACGCCATCAGCATGCCGGCCAGCACGAGTTCTTTGACGGCATTGGCATTGGCACCAGGCGTGTTGAAGACTGGGACGCCGCGTGCATTCATCCGGTTGACCGGAATATTGTTGGTGCCCGCACCTGCGCGCCCGATTGCGATGACGCTCTCGGGAATGTGCATGTCATGCATGTTATGAGAACGCACCAATACCACATCCGGATCGGTCATGTCCTGGCCGATTTGGAAAAGCTCCGGAGGGAGGCGCTTGAGTCCCACTGCAGCGATCGCGTTGAGGGTGAGAACCTTGAAAATCTGGCGTGTCATGTCAGGCATGGGTTTGCTCGAATTCTTGCATGAATGTTGTCAAAGCCAGCACACCTTCCAGCGGCATGGCGTTGTAGACTGATGCACGCATGCCGCCAACAGAACGATGGCCTTTCAGTTGTATCAAACCGCGGGCCTTGGCTTGCTGTAAAAAAACTTCGTCCAGGCGGGCGTCATGCAAGGTGAAGGGAACGTTCATGCGCGACCGGTCGGTTTTGGTGACTGGGCAGCGATAAAAGTCGCTGTTGTCGATACGCTCATAAATCAGGTTGGCCTTGGCTATATTGCGTTGTTCCATCGCTGCCAGCCCACCTTGCTTTTGCAGCCACTCCATGACCAGTCCCATGATATATATGGCGTAAGTGGGTGGTGTGTTATACATGGAGGCATGCTCGGCGTGTGTTTTGTAACGATACATGGTGGGCGTGCCATCAAGCGGGGGAAGGTTCAGCAGATCCTCCCGAATGATGACGATGACCAGCCCAGCAGGGCCGACATTTTTTTGTGCACCGGCATAAATGAGTCCAAATTTGCGAATATCAAGTGGCCGGGAAAGAAAATTGGACGACATGTCCGCCACCAACGGAATATCTCTGTTCCCACCGCTCACAGCGGATGGATCAGGGGTCCAGTGAAACTCGACGCCACCGATGGTTTCGTTGGGGGTGTAATGAAGATAAGCCGTGTCAGGTGTGATCTTCCATTGATCGAGCAGCGGTATGGAATTGAATCCATCTGGCTCTGATGAGGCCGCAATATGAACGGTACTGTAGCGTCTGGCCTCGGCGATGGCTTTTTGTGACCACTGGCCAGTATTGATGTAGTCGGCACAATGGTGCCCGCCCAGAAGATTCATCGGCACCATGGCAAATTGACTGGATGCCCCGCCCTGAAGAAAAAGCACTTTATAGTCTGCGGGGATATCCGCCAAGGCACGTAAATCATGTTCAGCTTTCTCTGCTATAGCCATGAACTCTTTGCCACGATGGCTCATTTCCATGACTGACATGCCGCTGCCATGCCAATCCAGCATTTCGTCACGAGCCTGCCGGAGAACTTCCTCCGGCAGAACGGCTGGTCCTGCGCTAAAATTGTAGACTTTATTCATGACGTTATATGCTCGGTGAATTTTCGTCAGTTTCAACGATTCTTTCCAATCCGGCAAGTTTCTCACCTACATCCAGATTGATCAGGGTGACACCTTGCGTGGCCCGGCCCATCTCGCGAATTTCGCTGACACGGGTACGAATCATGATGCCACCAGTTGTAATCAACATAATTTCATCATTGGGCTCGACGAGTTGCGCCGCGACAACTTTTCCATTACGAATATTGGTATTAATTGCAATCATACCTTGAGTACCGCGGCTGTGTCGGGTGTATTCGCTGATAGGTGTGCGCTTGCCGTAACCATTTTCGGTGGCAGTGAGTACCGTCAAGTTTTCGTTATCAGCTACCAGCAGGGAAATTACTTGCTGGCCTGCTCCAAGTTTCATGCCGCGTACACCTCGTGCACTGCGTCCTACAGGACGGACATCATTTTCATCGAAACGCATGGCTTTGCCGGCATCGGAGAAAAGCATGACATCGTGTTTCCCTTCGGTCAGGGCAACACCAATCAAGTAGTCCCCCTCATCCAGGCCGATGGCGATGATGCCACTGGCGCGCGGCCGTGAAAACTCGGAGAGCGGTGTTTTTTTAACGGTGCCATAGGCTGTTGCCATAAACACATAGCGGGTGTCGTCAAAGGATTTAACCGGCAAGACAGCATTGATTTTTTCATTGTGTTCCAAGGGAACCAGATTGTTGATCGGTTTGCCGCGCGCGGAGCGACTCCCTTGCGGGACATTGTATACCTTGATCCAATAGATGCGTCCCAGACTGGAAAAGCACAGAATGTAATCATGCGTGTTGGCGATGAATAAATTGTCGATGAAATCATCTTCTCGGGTGGTGATGGCCAGTTTGCCACGGCCACCGCGCTTTTGTGCACGATAATCATCCAGTAACTGGGATTTGATATAACCGGCATGCGATAAAGTGACCACCATGTCGGCCGGGGTGATCAAATCCTCGGTATTCAGTTCCTGGGTATCGATCACGACTTCGCTGCGCCGGGGGTCGCCGAATTGTTGCTTGATAGCCGTGAGCTCTTCACTGATGATGGTCGTGATGCGTTCCGGGTTTGCCAAAATGTCCATGAGATCGACGATCTTGTCGATGATCTCCCGGTATTCTGTGACGATTTTTTCTTGCTCGAGACCGGTCAAGCGTTGCAGCCTGAGGTCGAGAATGGCTTGAGCCTGCGCGTCCGACAAACGGTAACCGTGATCCGACAGGCCGAACCCATCTGCCAGTGTATCGGGGCGGAAAGTGGCGGCATCCATGGTGGCACGTCGCAGCATTTCCTCAACCAATTGTGAACGCCATGGTCTGGCCATCAGGGCTTTCTTGGCTTCGGGTGGATTGGGTGCTGCCTTGATCAAGGCGATGATCTCGTCCACATTCGATAGTGCGACGGCCAGGCCTTCCAATAAATGGCCCCGCTCCCGTGCTTTCTTGAGCTCGAAAAGTGTTCGCCGTGTGACGACCTCGCGCCGATGGCGCAAGAAGCAATCCAGCATTTGCTTGAGATTGAGCAAGCGCGGCTGTCCATCGACCAGGGCGACCATATTCATGCCGAATGTATCCTGCATCTGTGTTTCTTTGTACAGATTATTCAGGATGACCTCAGGTAATTCCCCTCGCTTGAGCTCGATGACGACACGCATGCCGGATTTGTCCGATTCATCGCGCAAATCAGAAATACCTTCGATTCTCTTGTCGCGGACCAATTCGCCGATACGGATCAATAAATTGGCTTTGTTAACCTGGTAAGGTAACTCATCAATGATAATACTCTGACGGTGACCTTTATCGATGTCCTCAAAGTGTGTGCGGGCCCGCATCACCACGCGTCCTCTCCCGGTCTGATAACCGTTTTTTATCCCGGCCGTGCCATAGATGATGCCGGCTGTCGGAAAGTCAGGCGCTTGAATGTAGGTCATCAATTCGCTGATATCGGCTTCGGGATTTGTGAGCAGCAGCAGGCAGGCATCAATGACTTCGTTCAGGTTGTGCGGCGGAATATTGGTGGCCATTCCCACTGCAATACCCGATGACCCATTGATCAATAAATTGGGTATTTTGGCCGGTAGAATGAGCGGCTCTTGTTCCGAGCCATCATAGTTCGGCCCGAAATCGACTGTGTGCTTGTCAAGATCAGCCAATAACTCATGCGCAATACGCGACATCCTGATTTCAGTGTAACGCATGGCGGCTGCATTGTCGCCATCAATCGAACCAAAATTGCCCTGGCCGTCAACCAGCATATAGCGTAAAGAGAAATGCTGGGCCATGCGCACGATGGTGTCGTAGACAGCGGTATCGCCATGTGGATGGTATTTACCGATCACGTCACCCACGATACGAGCGGATTTTTTGTAGGGCCGGTTCCAATCATTGGATAATTCATGCATGGCGTAAAGTACGCGGCGGTGAACAGGTTTTAGTCCATCACGTACATCGGGCAGGGCCCTGCCCACGATGACACTCATTGCATAGTCGAGATAAGAACGCCGCATCTCCTCTTCAAGGCTGATGGGCAGGGTTTCCTTTGCGAATTGATCCATGTATAGACTTCGGTAATGGTGAAATAATGTTAATCAGGCCGCGAATGAAGGTTTTTTACTAGGGAAATGATGCAATAACCACGTAAAGAATAGTCATGATCGGCCGGTCAGAGAATTTTGCGTAATGTATTTTTCCAGGGATTAGAATCAGCCTCCATGTTTCATCACCCACATGTGAAGCCTTGGCTATGAGACCGGGGAGCGGCATGTTACTCGGTTGTACATAGACTGACAGCGAGCCATTTTAGCATCAAGCGCCTGATTCACGTTTGTTGATTGTCATGGATGTCCTGTCCAGTACTTGCAGCAGATTGGGCAGAACCAGGAATACACAGACCAGGATGAAAAATACGCCTATGGCAAGCAGCAATCCCATGCTGGCGGTTCCCAGATGAGTGGAGAAACTCAGGCTGCCAAAGCCTGCCATTGTCGACATGGCGCTGTAGAAAATTGCACGTGCCGTGCTGGTGTGCAAGAGACCGTGGCCAGTCAGGCGATGGTGGCGGCTACGGGTCACCATGTGTATGCTGCTGTCGATGCCGATTCCCAGTAATAATGGCAGGGCAATGATGTTGGCAAAGTTGAACGGAATGTGGAATACAACAGTTGCCGTAACGGTGAACAAGGCGGCCAGTAGCAGCGGGATCAGAACCAACACGGTTGAAGCCACGCTCCGGAGCAGCCAGAGCAATGTGAGTACAGCGCCAATCAGTGCCAGCGCGAAGGCCTGTATGAAAGCGTTCACGACCGCATCGCCGGCTTCAAGAATGATCGCAGGGGTGCCGCTGAGCTGCGGCGCATGCTGTTGTACCGTGCGCACAAATCTTCGCAATGCTTCGTTATCGTCAATATTGCTGGCGGGGTAGGCCAGGACAAGATAGTCACCGGTTGCGCTCTGCCAGCGCACGCGCAGGGACTCTGGAAGTGTTTGGATATCAACTGCCTCGGCAGTCAGTGCTTTTTGTAGGCGTTCAAGCGAATCGGGCAGCAATCCCAGCAAATCCTGATTGATTGCTTCCAGCAATGCCATGGATTGAGGCGGATTCAGTGCAGCCAGACGCGAGCGCAATGCGCCGATGGTGGTGCTGAGTTCATATGCAGCTGATGAGGTGGGGTGTTCCGGCCTTTCTGCCACAAAACGTTCCAGGGATTGTTGTAACGTCTCCAGTATCGCCTGCTGTTGTTCGATGGGATGGGCATTCGCCCGCTGCGGTATTTCTGCAAAAAAATCCGGCCCTAGAGTTAAGGCAATATCATCGATCAGAGCAAGTTTCTCGGTTTGCTGCGTGGGCACGAAATCCGAGATGCTAATCACTTTGTTGACTTCGGGCAGCTGGGCCAGTTCCCGGGTTAATTGTTCTGCTTTCTGGAGGCTGTGTGCCGGAATCGCTCCAAACCAAGGTGTGTGATCCTTATCGGCCAGCAATTCACGGAAGGTGCGAACGGCTTCTCCTTGCGGATTTTGCATATTCAGCAGGTTGTGATCAAACTGCACATAGGGCAGTGTTGTCGCCGAGGCCAGGGCAGTTAGCAGGGTAACCAGTAAAACGGCTCTGGGTTTGCGTAGCCAGTGTGTCGCCAGCCATGATGTGATAGTTCTTTTGTGAAGCGCTTCTGCCTTGACCGGCAGGAAGCGTTGCAGTGCGGGGACGGCGGTCAGGGTAACAACCAGGCTGATGAGCATGCCTGTGCCGGAAATTACACCGAGTTCGGCGATGCCGCTATAGTCCGTGGGGGTAAAGGCATAGAAGCCAATCGCCGTGGTGAGGGCGCAAATGATCAATGATCGCCCCGTGTCGCGTCCTGCGATCAACAGAATTTCGGTGCCGGGACGGTGGTCTTTCGCCAATTCAGCATAGCGCAGCAGCAGATGAATCGCGTAATCTACGCCCAACCCGATATAGAGTACGGCAAATGCAATCGAGATCAGGTTGAGATGACCGACAGCCACGGTGGCAAAAGCTGCGGTCAGCATCAGCCCCAGCATCAGACTGACGAGTACCGTGATCACGGATCCGATCGAGCGCAGCGCGACGAACAGTATGACTGCAACACAGATCAGAGCGATGACGCCAGCATCCTGCGCGCCGAGCATGGCGCTGTTGAGCTCCTCGTGTGATAAGGCGACTTCTCCCGTGATGCGCAATTGGGTTGCGTATTGGCCCTCCAAGTCGAGCTCGCGCACGGCGTCACGGATGGTGGAGATGATCTGCTCAGCTGGAAAAAGTTGCTCAAAATCTAATTCCGGTTTCAGAGTGATGAATTCGCGATAGCTGGTTTTTCTGTCATCTTCCTGAAACAATGCCTGCCAGGATAATGGATGCCTTGTTCCGCTTTCATTGGCCTTGAGTGTGGTGGCGACATCTCGCAGAATGGCGGCCAGTTCCAGTTCCCTGCCTGTGCGCAATGCTTCGATTGCCTCATTCAGCACCTCGAGAAAAGCATGGAGTGTCGGATCACGCGAGATTCTGGCGATCAGTGGCTGGGCGGCGGACAGCCGATCAGCCAGTTGCGCCAGTTCGTCGGGGTCATTGTAGAGCAGGCCATTGATTTGGAAAAATTCTTCACCGCTGAGGTGGTATATTTCTCCGCTGCTAGCGGGAGCAGCCTGCAAAAAAGCAGTCAGCCGTGTGGCGGCCTGGTGCGCTTGCTCAGGTGTGGGCGCATCCAGTACCAATAATAGTGTCTCATCGTATTGAGGGAAGGACTCATTAAAGCGCGCGAGATTGACGCGGAATGGCAAATCCTCGGAAAGCATATCTGCCGTGTCGGTATAAATACCCAGATTGCGTGCAGTGTAGCCCGTTGCAATGACTGCCAGCAGCAGTAAAGTCAACAGGATCCAGGCGGCATGACGATATGAAAATTCGATCCAGCCAAGAAAAAGTCGTTGGCTGGTGCTGTATGGGTTGGGCATATTGAACCTGGAATTCTGGGTTGATCGCGATTCTATATAGATAACATATGGTTATAAAGATGATAAATTGTCATTTTTTATATAGTTGCGTTTTCGATTGATGCTGGTGATGGTCAATTCCGGCCCAGTTGAGCGGTTTTATCTTCCAGGATGCCAATCAAGGTTTCAATATTATCCTTCTGCAGGACGGCGTTGTATTCGGCGCGCTTTAATGCCAGGTCGCTGACGCCATCGACTACGATATTGATAATGCGCCATTGATTGCCGACATAATGCAGCACGTAATCGAAGGTGATGGTCGTGCGATCAGCCTGAACGAGCTGGCTGCGAACCAGTATTCGTTCGCGTGGAAGCTGTCGTTGTTCGATGATGGTAAAGTGCTCACCGTCGTGCTGATCGAATCTGTCCGCATAAGTGGCGATGCTATGTTCCGAGAACGTTTTGATGATGGCTTGCCGCTGCTCGGTGCTCAGTCCGGCCCAATGCGCGCCCAGTGCGGTGCGGATGATCGTTGCGAGATCATGCGATTGTTCGATAACGGGCGCCAGTAGCTTCAGACGCCCGGCGTAGCCGATTTGCTGCCCTTGCTGCATGGCTTGAATGAGCGTCTCTTGAAGTATGGTGATCACTTGTTCGGGATCCTGCTGGTGCGGTTGCTCTGCCCAGGTGGCAGTCACCGTTGTCAGCATGGTCGCAATTAACAGAAAACTAAGCGCTTTTTTAAACATTGTTGGGAGTCTCATAGTTTCGATCTTTCCATTGGGCACGTTGGCCCTGCCAGTAGCGAATCGCTGAGGTCCATGTCATCATCAGATAGAGCGTGCCGATTACGGGCAGGGTCAATACCCAGAGTAATGAACAGCGGTAGAACCTGAGCGTCGGTATATAAACGACCGACATGGCCAGCCAAGCCAGTATTCCCGTGACGAGGAAGAGTGTATCTGATGAAAGTATGACGGACATGGGCGCAAACCAAAACATGCTTGTCATGATCATGCTACATAGTAGCAGCAAGGGTAAGGAGTAATGCAGTTGCGTATAGGCGGTTCGTGCAACCATGTTCCAAATCTCTCCCAGGCGATTGTAACCCCGGTGGCTTTGTGCTGCATGGCTGAGTCCTATCCAAGTCTTGAAACCGGCCAGTTTGATTTTTTTTGCCAGCGTGCAATCATCAATGAGCGCGTCATGGATACTGGCAAATGCATTGATAGCCCGAAGTGCGCGGGTTTCGACTAGCATACATCCTCCCGCAGCGGCTGCCATGCGGGATGCCGGGTCATTCGCCAGTTTGAATGGATATAGCAGTTTAAAGAAAAAAATAAAGGCTGGTATCAGCAGGCGCTCGAAAAAACGTTCGGTCGACAGTTTGGCCATCAAGGAAATCAGCGACAGGTTTTCCTGCTGCGCTTTATCGAGTAGGGCAGCTAAAGTTCCAGGTGCCAATGTGATATCCGCATCCAGCAGGAGCGTGTAGCGGGTATGCGCTTCCCGTAATCCCTGTTGCAATGCCCAGAGTTTGCCGCTCCAGCCTTTGGGCGGAGATGTGCCAGATATTACCTGCGCCCCTTTTTGGCTTGCTAAAGCGGCGGTATTGTCATCTGATTGATCGTCGATGACAATTATTCGCAGGTCGTGACTTTGGGCCAGTAAGCCGTCTAAGGTTTGTGCAATAACCTGGGCTTCGTTGCGTGCCGGAATCAAAATGGTCACTTCGCTGAATGCCCGGGCTGCCGTATCGGCTCCGACTAGCCTTTCGTTGGGCTCGAGCAATTCGCGGGTGCGCCAAGCCTGCCATGGGGCCAGCAAAATCACCCACCAGAAAAATGTGCCGGCAAGCGCCAAGTAGATTGCAACTGTACTCATTGTTACGGATAGAGTGGCATGCGTTCAATAGTTAAGATATGCATGACGGACCGCAACTTGAGTTCCTGAGAGTGCGCTGGGGAACGTCGCCCTTTTTTCGTTGGGCGCGTTCTGTGTCAAGCCGGGGATAGGCGTTTCCAGATCACTGGTTCTCTGCGCTCCAGTCGTTTCCTGACGGGCGGCCAGGGCGGCTGCCCGGCAACGCTGCTTAATTGTCCGAACGTGAGGAGTTATCCTGCGATGTTGCGGAAGCCTTGCGTTCAACGGTCACCGGTAAAGGAAAGGCTGACTGTTTGCTGCCGTTGTCTGGAGACAGATTGGGTTTCTGTGAGGGATCCGGCGCCATGGGCCCTTCAGTACGTGGGCCGCGCATGCTCACACGCAGTGCTTTAATCGGATGATCGAAGGTGTCGTTGATTGCAGTGGGCTCGAAGCCGCAATGCGCCATGCAATTCGCGCATTTTGGATTGTTCCCTACGCCATACTGATCCCAATCGGTTTCCTCCATCAGCTCGCGAAAGCTCGTTGCGTAACCTTCATCCACCAGTAAATAGCAGGGCCGTTGCCAACCGAAGAGATTGCGCGTGGGATTGCCCCAGGCCGTGCATTGGTAATTCTGGTTGCCGGCCAGAAAGTCCAGATAGAGACTGGAATGATTGAATTTCCAGGGTTGTTTGCGCTTCTTGCCGAGCTGAAAAATGTTACGAAATAGCCGCTTGCTAACAGAACGTTGCAAAAAGACATCCTGACGGGGGGCATGCTCGTAACTGAAACCCGGTGAAACATTGATGCCTTCGACGCCCAGTTCGGTGGCGGTATCGAAAAATTCGGCCACTTCTTCTGCGGTTTCTTGTTGAAACAGGGTGCAATTGACCGTAACCCTGAACCCTCTTTCTAGCGCTTGTCGAATGACCGGGATCACTTTGTCATACACGCCTTCCCGACAGACGGAGGTGTCATGCCGCTCCCGATTGCCATCCAGGTGAATGGAGAAAGTCAGGTAGGGTGATGGCTGGTAGTCATCCATGCGACTGTCCAGCAAGAGCGCGTTGGTGCACAAATAGACAAATTTCTTGCGCTCGATGATGCCTTGTACGATCTGAGGCATTTCCTTGTGAATGAGCGGTTCTCCACCAGCGATGGAAACAACCGGCGCCCCGCATTCGTCGACTGCGTGCAAGCATTCATCCACGCTCAAGCGGCGGCGCAACGTCTCCTCTGGATAATCAATCTTGCCACATCCCGCGCAGGCCAGGTTGCATTGAAACAGAGGCTCGAGCATCAATACCAGCGGGTAGCGTTTATTGCCCTGTAGTTTTTGTTTGAGAATGTAACTACCGACTCGATATTGCTGCAAAAATGGGACGCTCATTTAAAATTTCTCCATTTATAGGTATGCGCATCTATTCTGTTTGTTTGGGCGCTCTCACCGCCAGGCGTTGAAGAATGACGGCGGTCAGTAGTGGCCAATCCATCTCATCTCTTGTCAGGCGTTTTTTTGTCGAAAGAGTCTTGAATAAACACATAGTCTAAATGCAAAGACTGGTCAGTATCGCCCTGGTTTGTTCAGAAACATTCCGGATAGGTGGCGGAAGAGGTGGGATTCGAACCCACGAACAGTTTCCTGTTGCTGGTTTTCAAGACCAGTGCCTTCAACCACTCGGCCACTCTTCCTATGCTGCTTGACTTCCAGTTACTCGTGCTGTGCTTGTGCGCATGATACCTGCTCCAGGAGCATTTTACCAGTGAGCGCCTCTACAGCAACCCCGGAATAAATCCTGTAATGTGAATAGACAAGCAAACATTCAGTTGTGAAGTATTTTAACTTAAGAGATAATATACGTTTTTGCCGGCTTTTGTTGTCGTATGGCGCGGAAGATCGGGCTGAGTCTTTTGAATAATTCAAGGGTGAGAATAAATGAAGGAAGCATTTAAGGATTTCGACGCGCCAGTATTCAAAAATTTGACTAGTGCCATCCGCGCACTGGCTATGGATGCTGTCCAAAAAGCCAATTCCGGTCATCCTGGTATGCCAATGGGCATGGCAGAAATCTCCGAAGTGCTGTGGATTCATCATTTGCGCCATAATCCCGCCAATCCCAAATGGGCCGATCGTGATCGTTTCGTGCTGTCAAATGGCCATGGTTCCATGTTGTTGTACGCATTGCTGCATTTGTCGGGTTATGACGTAACCATCGAGGATATCAAGAATTTCCGTCAATTGCATTCCAAGACGCCCGGTCATCCAGAGTATGGCTATACACCGGGGGTTGAAACGACGACAGGCCCATTGGGGCAGGGCATAACCAATGCAGTGGGCATGGCACTAGCGGAAAAAATTCTCGCACAAGAATTCAATCGCCCCGGATTCCCGGTCGTGGATCATCACACTTATGTGTTTTTGGGTGATGGTTGTCTGATGGAAGGTATTTCGCATGAGGCCTGTTCGTTGGCCGGCACGTTAAAACTGGGTAAGCTGGTCTGTTTCTATGACGATAACGGGATTTCCATTGATGGTCATGTGGAAGGTTGGTTCACGGACGATACGCCCAAACGCTTCGAAGCCTATGGCTGGCACGTCATACCTGATGTGAATGGACATGATCCTGAAGCGATCGAGGCGGCCATCGAGGCGGCGAAAAAAGTGCAGGATAAACCCACCATGATTTGCTGCAAAACGGTTATCGGAATGGGCTCGCCAAATAAGGCCAATACCCACGCAGTACATGGTGCGGCATTGGGAGACGAGGAAATTGCTGCTGCCCGTCCGCATATCGGTTGGCATCATTTGCCTTTCGAAATTCCGCAAGATGTCTACGATGCATGGGATGCGCGAGCCAAGGGCCAAGCGTTGGAAAGCCAGTGGAATGCGATGTTTGCAGAATATGCCAACAAATACCCAGCTGAGGCTGCGGAGTTCAATCGCCGCATGGCTGCCGAGCTGCCGGCCAACTGGTCTGATTATGTCGATGGGGTCATCAGTCAAATCAATGCCAGAGAGGAAACTATTGCTACGCGCAAGGCCTCGCAGAATGCGATTGAGGCGCTGGCGCCGGTGTTGCCTGAATTGGTGGGCGGATCAGCTGATCTGGCAGGTTCCAATCTGACAATGTGGTCAGGCTCCCAGGGGGTGAGTGCGGACAGTACGGGTAACTATGTTTACTATGGCGTCAGGGAATTTGGTATGAGTGCCATCATGAATGGCATGTCACTGCATGGGGGCATTATCCCGTACGGTGGCACCTTCCTGATGTTCTCGGAGTATGCTCGCAATGCCTTGCGCATGGCAGCATTGATGAAAATTCGTAATATTTTTGTATTTACCCATGATTCGATCGGCCTGGGTGAAGATGGACCGACCCATCAGCCAGTCGAACAGACAGCAACGCTGCGACTGATTCCGAATATGGATGTTTGGCGGCCATGTGATACCGTGGAATCTACCATTGCTTGGGTGCGTGCCATAGAGCGGCGTGAGGGACCCACTTCCCTCATATTTAGCCGTCAGAATTTGCCGTTCCAGAAACGGGATGCGATGACAATTGGTTTGGTTAGCAAAGGTGGCTATGTTCTGTCCGAAGCAACCAATGGAAAACCTCAGGCAATCATTATTGCGACCGGCTCCGAAGTGGGATTGGCCATGGCTGCGCAGAAAGTGCTGGCTGAATCCAATGTGATGGTGCGCATCGTTTCAATGCCTTGCACGAGCGTATTCGATAGGCAGGAACAGGACTATCGCGAGAGTGTATTGCCGGCCGGGATCAAGCGTGTGGCGGTGGAAGCCGGTGTGACCGATTATTGGCGCAAGTATGTCGGCTTGGATGGCGTGGTGATCGGAATCGATACATTCGGTGAATCGGCACCAGCAGGGGAGCTATTCAAGTATTTCGGATTTACGGTCGACAACGTCGTTGATGCGGTGAAAAAGATTCTGTAAATGAATGGATGAAATTTATTTTTCGTCGATGGCACAAGTTTTTGCATAAGGAGAGAGTTGTATGACAATTAAAGTTGGTATTAATGGTTTTGGGCGTATTGGGCGAATGGTTTTTCGCGCTTCTATTGAGAAGTTTAGTGATATAGATGTCGTCGCGATCAATGATTTGCTTGAACCGGATTATCTTGCTTACATGTTGACGCACGACTCCGTGCATGGCCGTTTCAATGGTGAAGTATCGGTAGAAGGCAACAATCTGGTCGTCAATGGCAAAAAAATACGTCTGACCGCAATCAAAGATCCAGCTGAATTGAAATGGGATGAAGCCGGCGTTGACGTGGTCGTGGAATCAACTGGACTTTTCCTGACTAAGGAAAGCTGTGACAAACATTTGCAGGCAGGTGCCAAGAAAGTCGTTATGACAGCACCTTCCAAAGATGACACGCCGATGTATGTCTATGGAGTAAATGACAAGAGTTATCATGGCGAAGCCATTATTTCTAATGCCTCCTGTACGACAAACTGCCTGGCGCCGATTGCTAAAGTATTGAATGATACCTGGGGGATCAAGCGCGGGCTGATGACGACGGTTCATGCTGCAACCGCCACTCAGAAAACCGTAGATGGGCCTTCCAACAAGGACTGGAGGGGCGGACGCGGTATTCTGGAGAATATCATCCCGTCATCGACGGGGGCTGCCAAAGCGGTTGGCGTGGTCATTCCTGAGTTGAATAAAAAGCTGACAGGGATGGCATTCCGTGTGCCAACCTCTGACGTTTCGGTTGTGGATCTGACCGTCGAGCTGGAAAAAGATGCCTCCTACGAGGATATATGTAACGCCATGAAGTCGGCCTCTGATGGTCCGATGAAGAACGTATTGGGCTATACCAATCAGAAAGTGGTATCTACTGACTTCCGGGGCGAGAGCTGTACCTCGGTCTTTGATGCCGAAGCAGGTATTCAGCTGGACCGGAACTTTGTGAAGGTTGTTGCCTGGTACGACAACGAATGGGGCTATTCCTGCAAAGTATTGGAAATGGTACGGGTGATCGCCGGGCACTGACCATGCTGAATTAGCAAGAGCCTGCAAGAGTGGATGGTGTCCATGAAAGGTGCTCGTATGGCCCGAATTGGACGTCCCTGACGAAGCATGCGGATCGGTTTCGCATACTTCGTCAGGGGTAGACCAGTGAATTTTCCTTGAAAATCATAGCGGGCAAGCCTTCAAGCAATTGTCATGCAGTCAATTGTTATATCCCGTGCCTGGTGATTGCAGACAGGAATAAACAGCTTGAGACAACCATCGAGTAACACGCATTTCTGCCTTTCGGCAACAGGGCTTTCGCGATTATTCTTCCTGAATTCAAATACCGGAAGGTAACCATCTTCCGCTTCTTTACCAACATCCGCAAGATATGGAGTTAATGTGTCCGTCATTAAACTGATCGATCTAGACTTAAATAATAAACGTGTCTTTATCCGCGCCGATCTCAATGTGCCGATTAAAGACGGGAAAGTCACTTCCGATGCGCGAATTGCTGCATCCATGGCTACCATCAATCACTGCGTGGCACAAGGCGCGAGAGTGATGGTTACTTCCCATTTAGGTCGCCCTGAAGAAGGTGTATGGACTGTGGAAAATTCCCTTCAACCCGTAGCTGATGATATTAGCAAACGACTGGGAAAGCCTGTTCGTCTGATCAAGGACTGGATGGATGGGGGATTTGAAGTCGCAGCGGGCGAGCTGGTGGTCCTGGAAAACTGCCGAATCAACAAGGGTGAGAAAAAGAACAACGAGGAGACTGCACGCAAATATGCCAGTCTATGCGACATCTTCGTGATGGATGCTTTTGGTACTGCGCACCGGGCAGAAGCGTCAACCCATGGGGTCGCACAATATGCACCGGTCGCCTGCGCAGGAATTCTGCTGACAGAGGAGCTCGATGCGCTCACCAAGGCGCTGCATGAGCCGGCGCGACCAATGGTGGCGATTGTCGGGGGATCCAAAGTTTCTACCAAACTGACGGTTCTGGAATCCCTTTCCGAAAAGGTGGATCAGCTAGTGGTTGGTGGCGGAATTGCCAATACCTTTCTCAGAGCAGCGGGTCATAATGTTGGCAAGTCGCTCTGCGAAGACGATCTGGTGCCGGTTGCCAAATCTCTGATGGAAAAAATGCAGGCGCGCAATGCGACTATTCCAATCGCAGTCGACGTCGTAGTGGGCAAGAATTTTTCAGCGGATGAGCCGGCAGTTTTGAAGACTGCGGACAATGTTGCTGATGACGACATGATTTTTGATATCGGTCCCAAAAGCGCGCAGGAACTGGTTGACATTATCATGCAGGCTGGGACGGTCGTTTGGAACGGTCCAGTCGGTGTGTTTGAATTTGATCAATTTGGCGAAGGTACACGTGCGATTGCCAAAGCGATTGCCGAAACCAGCGCTTTCACTCTAGCCGGTGGCGGAGACACTATCGCAGCCATTCAAAAATACGATATCTATGACAAGGTCTCGTATATATCTACTGCCGGTGGTGCATTCCTGGAGTTTCTGGAAGGAAAAAAATTGCCTGCTGTTGAAATTCTTGAATTGCGTGCACGTTGAAACCTGAAGAAATCATTTCCTGGGAATGATGCGAAGAACAAAAATTGTGGCCACGCTGGGGCCAGCATCCAGCAGCTCGGCAGTCCTGGAGCGAATGATTGAAGCCGGTGTGGACGTTGTTCGCATCAATTTCTCGCATGGTACTCGAGAAGAGCATATCGCCTATGTGGAACAGATACGCTCGCTGGCGCGCTCGGTCGGCCGGACTGTAGGCGTGCTGGCTGATTTGCAAGGGCCAAAAATCCGCATTGGGAAATTCGATCAGGGAAAAATAAGCCTCAAAACCGGAAGCGAATTTATACTCGATGCCGAGTGCGAATTAGGCAACCAGGAGAGAGTCGGACTTGACTACCGCGAGTTGCCCAATGATGTGGAAGCTGGCGCAACCTTGTTGCTGGATGATGGGCGCATTGTGCTCACTGTTAACAAAGTTAACGGCAGCGAGATCCATTGCCAGGTGGTACAAGGCGGCATCCTTTCCAATAACAAAGGCATCAATCGCAAAGGTGGTGGTTTGAGTGCACCGGCCCTGACTGCCAAGGATTTGCTGGACATCAAGACTGCTGCGGTTCTTAAAGCCGACTATCTTGCTGTATCCTTTCCTCGTTCCGGTGAGGATATACGAATGGCCAGAGCGTTGATGCAGGAGGCCCAGGGGCATAGTTTGCTGATGGCGAAGATTGAGCGTTCCGAGGCGATCCTGGCACTGGATGATATTCTCGATGCTTCAGATGCGATCATGGTGGCGCGTGGTGATCTGGCTGTAGAGGTGGGGGATGCGGCCGTCCCTGCATTGCAGAAAAGAATGATCCGGTCAGCGCGAGCAACCAATAAACTGGTCGTGACGGCAACACAAATGATGGAATCGATGATTTTCAGTCCGATTCCAACCCGGGCAGAGGTCTCGGATGTCGCCAATGCTGTTCTGGATGGCACTGACGCGGTTATGCTGTCGGCCGAGTCGGCTGCAGGGCAGTATCCAGTCGAGTCTGTCGAAGCGATGGCGAGGGTTTGTCTGGAAGCTGAGAAGGAGTATACAGTCAATCTGGATTTTCGTCGTCCTCCCGATTCGTTGCCGGAAAGTATTGAAGAGGCGATTGCACGCGCGACCATGTATACTGCAGCCGGCCTGAAGATTCGTGCAATTGCCGCGCTGACTCAGAGTGGTGTGACAGCGCGATTTATGTCTCGCAGAAGTTCCAAGGTGCCTATTTTTGCGCTGAGCCCGCAGGAAGATACCCTTGGTAAAATGACCTTGTTTCGCGGCGTATACCCGATTGAATTTGGACAGGGTTTGTGTGATCCTGAACTGATTCTTGACATGGCCGAGCAAGAATTGCTCAAGCGCGGCGCCGTACGAGAAGGGGACCTGATCGTGATGACGATCGGCGAACCAGTTGGGAAAGCGGGCGGAACCAATACCCTGAAAATCGTGAGAGTCGGGGATCAAAAGCTTTCTTCCCAGCCAGGCAAGGAGACCGCTTAGATTTCTTGTGCCAACAGAGAGTCATAATGCCGGCAATTTGGAACCCACAAAAGCATCCGCATCGTTGCTATAATCTTGCATGGTTGACCACGATCCTTAGGTTGGACATGCTGCCCTGTTACACCTGCCAGTAGGAAGTGGGCCGTTATTCGTCGAGACAACTGTTCTGTTTTGCCCCACAAGATGAGTGCGGATGAAATGCAGGAAAAAAGTATGTCTGAAGTGGCAGCTGGATGCCGGGCAACAAAGCGGGGGTGGTGGTTGGATGTTGTATCTAATCTTGGCATGCATCTATCGCAAGGCAACGTATAATCGAGGACGATAGATACTGAATTTGTAAAATTGGGCAATTATATGGCGGGGCGGTCGTCACTCTACTGTAATAGCTGTCTGTCTACACATTATTCTGGGTTTTTATGAGGCTAGCGGGATTTCCGATGCTACGCGGAATGCTCGCATGCGCATACCAGTTTTATTTAAAGATCATACAAAATTTATATAAAAGGAGACCTGAATGGCACTCGTATCATTACGCCAATTATTGGATCATGCAGCAGAAAATGGATATGGGCTTCCAGCTTTCAATGTCAATAATCTTGAGCAAATTCATGCCATCATGCAAGCGGCTGATGAATGCAATAGTCCAGTCATCATGCAAGGCTCGGCTGGCGCACGTAAATATGCGGGCGAGGCGTTTTTGCGTCACTTGATTGCCGCTGCAGTTGAGGCTTATCCGCATATTCCCGTCGTCATGCATCAGGACCATGGTGCTTCTCCAGCTGTCTGTATCAATGCGATTCGCAGTGGTTTCTCCAGCGTCATGATGGATGGCTCACTGGAAGAAGACGGCAAGACGCCTTCCTCATATGAATACAATGTACAGGTTACGTCTCAAGTGGTGCAGATGGCGCATGCCGTGGGTGTTTCCGTTGAGGGCGAATTAGGCTGCCTGGGATCGCTGGAATCCGGCATGGGAGAAGCCGAGGACGGCCATGGTGCCGAGGGCCAACTGACGCATGATCAATTATTGACTGATCCTGAGCAGGCTGCAGATTTCGTCAAGAAAACCGGAGTGGATGCCTTGGCGATTGCGATTGGGACTTCCCATGGTGCTTATAAATTTACTCGTAAACCCACAGGCGATATTCTCGCGATTGAGCGCGTCAAGGAAATCCATCAACGCATTCCCAATACCCATCTGGTAATGCATGGTTCCAGCTCTGTTCCGCAAGAATGGTTGGAGATCATCCGTGAATATGGCGGTGAAATGAAAGAAACCTATGGTGTTCCGGTGGAGGAAATTCAGGAAGGGATCAAGCATGGGGTGCGCAAGGTGAATATCGATACCGATATTCGCTTGGCAATGACTGGTGCGATACGCCGCCATCTGGCCAAAAACAAAAGTGAATTTGATCCGCGTAAATTCCTGAAGGATGCAACCGCTGCCGCCAAGGACATCTGTAAAGCACGCTTTGAAGCATTTGGTTCCGCAGGTCAGGCCAGCAAAATCAAGCCCATTATGCTGGACGAAATGGCTGGCCGCTATGCGCGTGGCGAATTAAAGGCCATCATTAAATAACCTTGTTCTACTGATATAACGCTGCATGATCCGAATAAACAGAGGTCGCAATCGGATCAATGCGGCGTTTGATCAATTAACTGTCCTCCCCCAGAAAAGTTTGGCTTTTCTGAATGCATCCCAGGATTGATCAAGTGCTTTCTTCTTTTCAAGCATGCAGCTTATACTCCATCCGCGAATAATGCCGATGGCTTCATATTGCTCCTCGCGTTGGTTTTTTTTGATGTCCAGTTCATCCAGAAATTTCTGGGTGCCGGCATAGTCATTGATCGCGCCAAGATCGTCTTGCAGTGCTGCAAGTAGAGCGATATAACGTTTACAGGATGCCTGGGGATAGAGTGCCTGAAAAAAATCAGCGATATAGCGCTGTTTCTTAATGTCTATCCGCAAGGCGTGCAGAGCCGGAGCATCCAGCCCTTTTAACTTTTCACCCGTTTGCATGATTGCCTGATGCATTGCAGCCATGCTGGTTGTGGCGAATGTTTTGATGTCACCTGGCGGTGACGCTTGATCACGCCCAACGAATGAGGCCAGCGATTCATTCTGGTCAATCTTATTCAGCCAAATCAATATATCCAGCATCAATCTGGTATAGCGCCTGGAACTGACACGCTTGCGTGCGGCTGCATTGTATTGCTGACGCAGTTTCTGGCAATGCTCGCGGATTAACGGAAGTCCTGTCTGTTTGGGGAAGTGGGAGATGATGTCTGGAAGAGTTTCGGTTACCAGTATGTCCCAGTCCCGGGCTGGATTCAGTTGTCGAAAGAGCCACTTCAACTCTTTCCCGATAGCAGTCACTTCATCGCCTGGAGCGGTTTCGGAGAAGGTATTTAAGGCCGAGCGAAATCGCCGTAAGGCGACACGCATTTGATGCAGGTATTCAATATCGCCGTTGGCCATGAGCATATCATTTTCATTTCTGCCAACCTGAATGAGGCAGTTATGCATGATCATTCTGAGTGCCTGGTGCAGGCGCATTTCTGGTTTGATCTCGGTCTTGATGGCTTTGAACGGAGAGGGGTGCTGCCGGGAAAAAAGGATGTAGCCACGTTCGGCCTTGCTGGCATTCTCCAGCCTAAGTGGAAAGGGGGCGCGATCGACTATGCTGCGTGCCAATTGCAGCAGCTTGATCGGTTCCCCTGATTTGAGTTCAAGCTCGATCTCGCAAATTGGCATTTGCCTGTTACCGGTACCGGTGATGATTCTGCCATGATCGAGGCAAATCTCGATTTCACTCCCATTCTCCAGGTGCAAGTGTTGCAAATGGCGGGTAAATTTAGTGGTGAATACAGGCTGCAGTGCTGCCCGAAATTGAGGATTTTTGAAGAGTTGTTTGATTCCGCGGTGCTGAATTGCGCTGAAATCGGGATATGCAGCGGCTAATGGCGTCTCCCATTCATCATGCTGATGCAGGCCTGCAACAATACTGCCGCCCGCCTTGATCGTCTGTACCCAGTCCTTGCCAATACGTCGTAACCTTAATGAGCAACCCATTTGCTTGAGTTTCAGATCGGGCGTATCGTAATAGATGCTATACAGCTTTTGGGTGATGGCTGCCGAGATATTCAGTGGCTCCAGCCATGCCATTTCCTGCGCCGGCTTGGCGCAACAGGGGGCGGGTAGTGCCAGCTTGAGTTCGATTTCTATTGGCATCAGTTCATTCGATCGAGTCTTGTTTGACAGCTGCGAGTTTTGCAAGCAGATCCTCCTGGGCGCAATATCTTCTGCTGCGTCGGGCTGACTTATGTTTATAGTCGCCTTCACTGTTCATTTCCCATGCCTGTATGTTGTCCCGCAGATAAGGCTTGAGTCCTTCTGTGATTATGCGCTTCTTAAGTCGGGAGTCAAGAACGGGAAAGCAGACTTCAACGCGCCGGAAAAAATTACGATCCATCCAATCGGCACTGGCGAGATAGACGTTAGGGTGATTGTTATTGTGAAAATAAAAAATACGGGAATGTTCGAGGAAGCGGCCGATGATGGAACGTACCCGAATATTTTCCGACAGGCCTGGCACACCGGGACGGAGGGCGCAGGCGCCACGCACAATCAGATTGATCTTGACGCCCGCCCTGGAAGCTGCGTACAGTGCCTGAATCACCACCGGCTCCAGCAAGGCATTCATCTTGGAGATGATTGCAGCCGGCTTGCCTTTGTTCGCATGCTCGATTTCCTGCTGGATGCTATTGAGAATCTGGTTGTGAAGGCTGAATGGCGATTGCCAGAGATGTTTCAACTTGCTCGCTTTGCCAAGACCAGTCAGCTGTAGAAAGACTTCATTGACATCAGCACAAATTTCCTCATGACAGGTCAGTAAGCCAAAATCGGTATAAAGGCGTGCCGTGCCGGGATGATAATTTCCTGTGCCAAGATGTGCGTAGCGTTTGAGTTGGCCAGCTTCTCGTCGGACTACTATGGCCATTTTGCAGTGTGTTTTATGTCCAACGATGCCATAGACGACATGTGCACCCACTTCTTCAAGCCGGCCTGCCCAGTTGATGTTGGCTTCCTCATCAAAACGGGCCAACAGTTCCACCACTACCGTCACTTCTTTGCCCATGCTGGCTGCCGCTATGAGCGCCTCCATCAAAGTCGAATCCGACCCTGCCCGGTAAACGGTCTGTTTGACGGCCACGACATCCGGATCGATTGAAGCCTGCTGAATGAATTCGATGACCGGCTGGAATGATTGATAGGGGTGGTGCAGTAAAATATCTCCCTTGCGGATGACCTGAAAAATATTATTGGCCTTCTTTTTCTGCGACAGAAATGGCAAGCCAGGAATGAACTTGGGAAATTTGAGTTCGGGGCGATCGATTAGATCAGAGACTTGTATGAGCCGCACTAAATTGACCGGGCCATTCACCTGAAACAGATCGACATCTTTTAAGGAAAACTGCTCCAACAGGAATTCGGCCATATGTTGCGAGCAGTTATCGGCAACCTCGAGCCTGACCGCATCTCCCAAATGGCGTTGGGGCAATTCGCCCTGTAAAGCAATACGAAGATTCTTGATTTCTTCTTCGTCGACGAATAAATTACTGTTCCGGGTGACGCGGAACTGGTAGCAACCGACAACATGCATCCCCGTGAACAGTTCTCCTACATGTGCATGAATAATGGATGATAGAAATACAAAACCATAGGGATCTTTGCTAACTTCTTGGGGCAGTCGTATGACTCGCGGCAAGATGCGTGGCGCCTGGACGATGGCAATACCCGAGTTGCGGCCAAATGCATCTTTACCTTCCAGCTCCACTGCAAAGTTCAGACTTTTATTCAGTACACGCGGAAAAGGGTGTGAAGGATCCAGACCGATCGGCGTGAGCATGGGCATCAGCTCCCGAAAAAAGAAACTCTTGATCCATTCGCGTTGCGCATCGTTCCAGGTGTTGCGGCGCAGAAATTGAATACCTTGTTTTGCCAGTGCCGGTAAAATGCTGTTGTTAAAAAGATGGTATTGACGCGCAACCACCTGATGGGCTCGTTCCGAGACCAGATTGAAAGCTTGGCTTGGCGCCATGCCATCGGGTCCAAATCCGGGAGAGTCCAATTTAATCTGCTCTTTCAGGCCAGCAACACGGACCTCGAAAAATTCATCGAAATTATTACTGACAATACAGATAAAACGGAGACGTTCCAGCAAGGGAACTTGTTCATTCTCGGCCTGTGCCAATACTCGGCGATTAAACTCGATCTGGCTGAGTTCGCGATTAAGGAATTGCTTGGAAATGGGAATGTCAGACTTGTTCGTCGCAATAAGGCTGGATTCGTTATCTGCCATGGGATAGGACTGTTATTGTTATAACGTATACAGAAGCTGATTGGTTGTGATGCAATTTTATTGCTCCGGCGGGATGTAACCAGCCGGTTGATCCGCGCCATCACCGAAGAAATAGGCCTCCATTTGGCTGGCAAGGTATTTGCGTGCTTTGATATCCGCCAAATTAAGCCGCATTTCGTTGACCAGCATGGTTTGATGTTTAAGCCACTCCCCCCAAGCTTGTTTCGAAATATTGTGATATATCTTCTGCCCCAGTTCTCCAGGATAAACAGGGAAATCAAGCCCTTCCGCTTCACGTCCAAGTTTGATGCATTGTACTTTTCTAATCATATTTTTCCCATTGTGTATTAAAGGCCTTCTATCATATAACGGCTAAACGAAATATAGTCAATTTCGGAACCAGAAACAGGCCAGCATTGCATATTAATATTGCAATTTTACCGGGAAGAGGAAAGTTTTTGCGCAGGCCCGATGCATTCGGAATGATCGGCTTTGCCGATAAGAGTGTTAATCAGCAAGGCTGCGCAGAGTGACATTGTGCAAGAAAATGCATACCAGTTCAAAATGTTGGCATTTTTTCTGATACTAGGAGGCTGTCCGAGAACAGACTGATCTACTGCGGACGAACCTGCCAGGCTGGATTTTCCGATCCTTTTCGTTGAATAGAACCACTATTCGCCTCAAATGATCGAAAAATCCCGCTCAGCCAGCTTCGTCCTCGCTACGATTGCTATTCTCGGACAGCCTCCTAGCCAAGGGCTGCGGGAATGATAAGTAACGGCTGGCTGGTTCGTAGGCTGATGGGTTTGTGCAGTTCTACTGATCTTGTGAGAATCAAGGGGAATCCACGTTTCCTTGGGAGTGGGCACTGCCCGCGAGCGATTCCCCGGCCTGGTCGCGCTCAATCCACAGCTGTATGTTGGACCAGCATGGGTTTTATCGAGATTGATTCTGTAATGATATCCGCTGCCTGCCCGGCAGAATGCCGGTTTTCAAAAGGTCCGACCAGAATTTTATATAAACCACTGGTTTCGTCGATACGAGCCTGTTGACTCATTGCCGGCAGATCCGAGCGCAATTGTGCAAGATAATTATGTGCGCTGCGGGCGGAGCCGAATGCGGCGAGTTGTAAATAATAGAGCTCGCTTGCCTGGCTGCTGGATTTGAGTGCCATGGCGGACGGGGTCTGGTTCTGATCAAGGTGCGCGCTTGCTTGTCCAGGAACGATGCTTTCAACTTCAACCCATGCGCTGCCATTGGCAAGGATATTCAGTTTATAGGCAGCAACATAGGATAGATCGATTAAGCGGTTGGATAGAAAGGGCCCTCTATCATTGATGCGAACGATCACAGATTTGCCGTTTTGCAGATGCGTGACCCGGGCATAGCTTGGTATCGGCAAGGTGGGGTGGGCGGCAGTCATGGCGTACATGTCGTAAATCTCGCCCGAAGCTGTCTTTTTGCCGTGATAACGCCTGCCGTACCAGGATGCATGCCCTCGTTCTTTGTAGGGCTCGAGTCGGGTCATCGGGGTGTAAGTTTTGCCCAGGGCGACATATGGACGCATGTTGGCGGTTCTCAATGCTTCCTTGCGGGGCACGGCATCGGAAATGGCATCCAGATTGGCGGGCGGGTTGTGCCCGGGACCATCATCGAGATAATAGCCGCCCCCTTTGATTGCATGTGAAGAATATTGTTTATCAATGCGGTTTGCTGATTGTTTGGATGGAGACAGACTGTTGCAACTGGTCAGATATAGCGTAGCGATCACCAGAAAGGGGATCAGTGGCATCATGTTGCGGCGAGAAAGATCAGGTTGATTCGTCATATTTGCGCTGCGTCAAGTTTTAACCAGTTTGGGGTGCGTGTGAATGCTCATCAAAATACCAAAACCCAGCAGGATGGTCACCATTGAGGTTCCCCCATAACTGATGAGCGGAAGAGGAACGCCAACTACAGGCAGAATGCCGCTGACCATGCCAATATTGACAAATACATAAGTAAAGAAAGTCAATGTGATCGAGCCGGCAACCAGGCGTGTGAACCGCGTCGGGGCTTTGGCCGTGATGACTAGGCAGCGTCCGATCACTATTATGTAAAGCAACAGTAACAAACCGTTACCAATCAGCCCAAATTCCTCTGAAAATACCGAGAAAATGAAATCAGTGCTGGGTTCGGGCAGAAAATCGAGCTGAGACTGCGTGCCTTTCTGCCACCCCTTGCCCGAGATCCCACCGGAGCCGATGGCAATGTTGGACTGGATGGTATGGTAACCTGCGCCCAGTGCATCTTGCGAGGGATCGAGCATGGTCATGACGCGCTTGCGTTGGTAATCGTGCATGCCGAAGCTCCAGAAAAGAGGCAGACTGATCGCCGCTGCGATCGTCAGGCTGATTATGATGCGCCATGATAATCCAGCCAAGAATAATACATAAAATCCACTGGCTGAGATCATCAAAGCCGTGCCAAGATCGGGTTGGCGTGCGATCAACAGTACCGGCAACAATAAAATCAAAGCTGCACCGAGATAATCGCGCAACCGCAAGGTGAGATTAGCCTTGTCAAAATACCATGCCATCATCAGTGGGACGGCGATTTTCAATAATTCTGAAGGTTGAATACGAGTAAGCCCTAGATTCAGCCAGCGGCGCGCACCATTGTGAATCTCGCCAAATAATGCCACGGCAATCAAGAGCACGATACCTAATATGTACAGGGGCAAGGCAAGGCGCATAATTTTCTGCAGAGGGATGTTCGCAATGCTCCACATGATCACAAGCGCGATGGCCATGTTGAGCAGCTGGCTTATCACACGAGCAGTGTTGCCGCCGGTTGCGCTAAACAGAACGACTATGCCTGTGATCATTAGTAAGAATATGCCCGCCAGCAGAAAATTATCGATATAGCGAGTCAGGTAATACCATAATTTTTCTGCGTTCAGAGTGATCATGTTTCTAGCCTGCATTCATGAAAAATGGATTCTGACGTCAATAAACTTGGATTTCTCGGTTGAGCGCCATGAGGCGATTTTCTGTCGGGTGCTCTGGTCAAGCCATCAAAACAAAAGCGCCAACGGATTCAGCAAGCAGTTGGATTATCCTGGTTTTTCGATGGGCTCGGGCATTATCCCAAGAAAAAAATAGTCGAGAACTTTGCGTGCAATCGGCGCTGCTGTCGCCCCCCCCGATCCTCCATTCTCAACGAGTACTGTCAGGACGATTTGAGCGTGTTCTGCAGGCGCGTAGGCCGTAAAAAGCGCGTGGTCGCGATGCCGCTCGTCGATTTTGCTAGCGATATAGCGTTCTCCCTGTTTGATATTGATGACTTGGGACGTGCCGGTTTTTCCGGCAAAGGTATAAGCTGCATCGGCGCCGGCATGTGCGGCAGTACCGCCAGGACGTGTGACATCGACCAAAGCCTGCTTGATATGGTCGAGATGTTCTTGCTTCAGATTCAGTCTGTACATTTCCTCGGCAAAGTTATCTTTGATCAAATCCTGCTGGTGATTTGCCTGTTGTTTGATGAAATGCGGCCGGAAGGCCTTGCCATTATTTGCCAGTAACATGGTTGCGAAAGTGAGTTGCAGTGGCGTAGCCAGGTTAAACCCTTGACCAATCCCGACTGAAATCGTATCGCCTGGAAACCAGGGTTGGTTAAAGCGTTCTTTTTTCCATTCAGGGGAGGGCAGCAGTCCGCTCATCTCGCCGGGAATATCGACCCCGGTTTTGTTGCCAAAGCCAAATTGTGCGATGAAGGTGTGAATGTTGCTGATACCCAGATCATGCGAGAGCATGTAGTAGTAGGTATCACAGGATACAACCAGGGATTTATGCAAATCAACCCGGCCGTGCCCTCCCGGCTTCCAGTCTCGAAAACGGTGAGAGCTGCCGGGCAGACTGAAAAATCCTGGATCGTTGATGGCGTAATGAGGTGTGCGTTTGCCCAATTCCAATCCGGCCAGTGCCATGAAAGGCTTGAAGGTGGAGCCTGGCGGGTAGACACCACGCAGGGCGCGATTATTCAGTGGCCTGTCTTTGGATTCATTCAGCAGGCGCCAGTTATAGTGATCAATGCCATCAACAAATAAATTGGGATCAAAGCCCGGTTTGCTGACAAAGGCCAATATCTCGCCATTGGAAGGGTCCATGGCTACCAGCGCACCACGGAATTCACCAAATGCTTCTATGGCCGCTTGTTGTAAACCTATATCGAGAGTAAGCGTAAGATCGCTGCCAGCAACGGGTGGTGCGCGCAGCAAAGTGCGAACAGGACGGCCGACAGCATCCGTTTCGACTTGCTCGAATCCAGTCAATCCATGCAGCGCACTTTCATAGCTTTTTTCAATGCCGGTACGGCCAATATGAAGAGAGCCACGATAATTCTCTAACTGTTGATTGGCTTCGAGTTGTTCCAAATCCTTATCGTTAATACGGCCGATATAGCCGATGACATGTGAGACCCATTCCCCTTTTGGATAATGTCTAAGCAGACGTGCCCTGATATCCATCCCCGGAAAACGGTAGCGGTTCTCGGCAAATCGTGCGACTTCGATATCCGTTAAACGGGAGCGTATCGGTAAGCTTTTGAAACGCGTGCTTTCCCGCTTGAGCTTGTTGAAACGTCTGCGGTCTTCGGGCGTGATTTCGATTAAGGTTGCCAATTCATCGATGACTGCTTCAAGGTCGGCGACTTGATCAGGAATGATTTCCAGGGTATAGGCCGTGAAATTCTGTGCCAAAATTTCGCCATTCCGGTCGAATATCAGGCCACGATTGGGAACCAGCGGCATAATAGCAATGCGATTTGCTTCCGCGAGCGTATTGTAATGTTCGCTGCGTAAAACCTGGAGATAAACAAAGCGGCCGAATAATAGGCAGAATAGGAGCAGAATTCCAATTGCACTGATTGTCAATCTGATGCGGAATTGCCGGAGTTCGTGCAAATGATCGCGAAGTTCGACGGTTTCCTTCATATTTCATCTGGATCGGTGCGTTGTTTAAGGAATTTGCCCAGGATAATTGAAATTAAGGGCCAGAAAAGTGCCCCCGTGACGCTCGAAAGCAAAACATACCATTCAGGGAAATATGTGCCTGCCAGAGTTCCGGTCAAAAATACCACGATTTGAGCCAGGAATAACATCCATAAAACGGCCGGGATCTGCCGGAAGGCATTGAACATGCGTAAACGCCGATGCAGGATTAGAGCAAAGAATGTAAGCAGGCAATAAGCCAGCGCATGCTGCCCCATGATGCTTGCATCGATGACATCCATGATCAGACCCATGACGAAGGCGATGCTCATGCCGGTTTGCTGCGGCTGATGGATACTCCAGTAAAGCAGGGCCAGCGCAACAAAATCCGGACGGAGTATGGCGGCCATGTTCTCAAATGGCAGCAAATTAAGCAGAATAGCTGCAATGAGACTTAAATAAACCAGTGAACTTTTGGCTGGAAGCGGCAGTTCCTGACCAAGGTAGTCATGGCACGTGACTTTGGGTTTGTTGGTTGGGCTGAGTGGCATGGGCGTCGGGATGTTTGGTTTTTTCTTCAAAAGTTGTGAGCGGAGAGGCGATAAGAATCAGTACCTGTCTGTGGCGGTCTACACCAGCCACCGGCGCACAAATAATTCGCGCAAATTCCCGCGAACGGTCATATTCGATATGGGTGATGCGGCCTACTGGCAGGCCTGCTGGATAAACACCGCCTATACCCGAGGTGATGAGCAAGTCGCCATTGCGGACATCGGCATTGATTGACAGGAACCGTAACTCTAATTGGTTATTTCTGCCTGCACCGGAAATCACTGTTCGTAATGCATTGCGGGCGATCTGTACTGGGACAGAATGATCCTTGTCAGTGATAAGAGTGACTTCCGACGTCCACGGATATACTTGTGTGACTTGTCCGATAACGCCCAGATCATCGATGACGACTTGACCTTCCTTGACGCCGCTGGTATTGCCCTTGTTCAAGGTTATTTTGCGATTGAATGGGTCGCGTGGTGTATGCAATATTTCTGCCAGCACGACTTCAATTTCTGTTTGTTGCGCAGCTCCAAGCAGAGCGCGCAATTGTTTGTTTTCGGCGGTCAATGCTTTTAACTGGAAAAACTTGTACTGACTGGTGAGATATTCGCGTCTGAGAAAATCGATTTCTTTGATGAGTCTGAAATCGGATACATAGCGTTCCAGTCGATTGCGCAACTGAAAAGGGGTATGCGCGAGTTGTTGCAAGGGATAGATGATGGTGCCGATAACGCGTCGTACTTCTGAAAGCAGTTCAGACCGGTGATCCGCTATCATGATAAAAATGGATAGCAATACAAAAAAAAACAACTTAGCCAGTGGACTGGGGCCTAACCTGAAGAATCGTGGAGGAGTTTGCATGCAGCCTTAACTTTTCAACATTTCAGGAAGGTGTTAGGGAGTCAGCAGATCCGGGAAAAATACTATGATAGGCCAACAGACTGATCACACAAGGCCGGCGCTGCCCGGCATATATTTTTGTATGATAAGCCGTTTTCCGGGCAATGCCTAGACTGGTTGCGCACATCAATGAGTGGTTTGTCAGTACTGGGCGAGGCAAGAGGGTTGATTGCAACCATAATTCAGTCATGACCAGATCATATGCGTAATCCGTCGCTATCGATCAGCATCAATGTTTCGAGGATTGCCTTGTCAGAGAGCAATCAATAGTCTCTGGCAAAAATTCCAATTGAATTATCGATGTTTTCAAGGGCGATACCAGCGCCACGGACAACACAGGTAAGGGGGTCATCGGCGACGATAACTGATAGTCCCGTTTCTTCCATTAATAGCCGATCGATATCGCTCAATAATGCGCCGCCACCGGTCATGACCATGCCCATTTCCGCAATATCGGAGCCGAGTTCAGGGGGGGTCTGTTCCAGTGCGGTCTTGACTGCGCTGACAATGCTGTTCAAGGGCTCGGCCAATGCTTCCAGGATTTCGTTGCTGGAGATAGTAAAACTGCGTGGAATGCCTTCAGCCAAATTACGTCCCTTGACTTCTATTTCTCGTACTTCGGAGCCGGGATAAGCTGAGCCGATTTCCGATTTGATGATTTCTGCAGTGACTTCGCCTATCATCATGCCGTAATTGCGTCGAATGTAGTTGACGATCGCTTCATCGAACTTGTCACCCCCTACGCGAACAGAATTTGAATACACGATTCCACCTAACGAGATGACTGCGACTTCAGTCGTGCCCCCTCCAATATCGACCACCATGGAACCCGTGGGTGTTTCAACCGGTAAGTCGGCACCCAGTGCTGCAGCCATCGGCTCCTCAATCAATTCAACCTTGCGCGCACCGGCGCCGTAGGCTGCTTCACGAATGGCCCGGCGTTCTACCTGGGTCGAGCCACACGGAACCGAAATCACAATACGTGGGTTGGCCGAGAACAAGCGGGGTGGGTGGGCTTTTCTGATAAATTGTTTGAGCATTTGCTCGGTGACGGTGAAATCTGCAATGACGCCATCCTTCATCGGCCGGATAGCGGTGATATTGCCGGGTGTACGGCCCAGCATTTGTTTTGCAGCCAGACCTACTTGCTGAATCATGCGCTTGCCGCCCGGGCCACCTTCTTGCCTGATAGCGACGACTGAGGGCTCATTGAGTACGATTCCCTGACCACGGACATGGATCAGTGTATTGGCCGTACCCAAATCAATTGCCATATCGGTCGAAAAATAATGACCCAGAAAATTATTGCTTAGGAAGTTAAACATGATGGCAGTATTCCAGCGTGGCAGATTCGTATATGTGTATGTATGGGGTAAGTCTCTTCGAGTAAACGCTATACGCTATAGGCATTAAAAATCATGCGTTCAACAAACGCGTCATGATACTCTATTATGTGTCTCAATATAAAGCTTCAGGAAAATGACCCTATCACTTGACGATGTTAAACGTATTGCGAATCTGGCCCGTATAGAAATTAGCGAGGGCGATGCGCAGCAAACGCTGGCCCATTTATCGGGGATATTCAATTTAATCGAACAAATGCAGGCCGTTGACACCGAAAGCGTCGAGCCCATGAGTCATTCCCAGGACATGGTGCAACGACTGCGCGAGGATGTCGTCACCGAGTCTGATCAGCATGTATTGTTTCAATCCATTGCGCCTCAAGTCGAAGCGGGATTTTACTTGGTTCCCAAAGTGATTGAATGAAATCTCTTGTGCGCATTTACGCGATCACCTTCTTTTCAAGAATCTTGTTGATTGGACATGCTAATAAACGCCAGCCTTAAGCAACTTTCCTTGTTGTTGTCTGAAAAAAAAATTTCCAGCGTCGAACTTACCAGTGAATTTCTGGCCCGTATCCAGACGCTCAATTCCGGGTTGAATGCCTTTATCACTCTTGATGAGGAAAAAAGCCTGGCCCAGGCCCGAGACGCTGACGAGATGATTGCGTCAGGGCGGTCAATGCCGTTAACAGGAATACCACTGGCGCAGAAAGATATTTTTTGTGCGCAGGGTTGGTTGACTACCTGTGGGTCGAAAATGCTTTCGAATTTTGTGTCGCCTTACGATGCGACCGTGATCGAACGATTTAATCAGGCTGGGCTGGTGAATCTCGGTAAAACCAATATGGATGAATTCGCCATGGGTTCCAGCAACGAAACTTCCTATTATGGGCCCGTCAGAAATCCCTGGGACCTATCGGCGGTTCCCGGTGGCAGTTCTGGTGGTTCCGCCTGTGCGGTCGCCGCGCGCATGGCACCGGCTGCCACCGGGACCGATACGGGTGGATCGATTCGCCAGCCTGCCGCATTGTGCGGAATCAGTGGTATCAAGCCAACTTATGGCTTGGTTTCGCGCTATGGGATGATCGCGTTTGCTTCCAGTCTTGACCAGGGCGGGCCGATGGCAAAATCCGCGGAAGATCTCGCGTTGCTTTTGAATCTGATGGTAGGGTTCGATGAACGCGATTCGACGAGCTTGCAACGTGATATCGAGGACTATGCGCGCGACTTGGAAAAGCCGATTGAGCAATTGCGTATTGGGTTGCCGAAGGAATTTTTTGCAGAAGGTATGAGCACCGATGTTGCCAGCGCGATAGAAGCTGCTCTGGACGAATTCCGCAAATTGGGTGCAACCTTTGTGGACATATCCTTGCCGAATAGCAAGCTTGCAATCCCGGTCTATTATGTACTGGCGCCGGCTGAGGCTTCCAGCAATCTGTCCCGCTTTGATGGTGTGCGCTATGGTTATCGTGCCGCGCAATACACTGATCTGGAAAACATGTATAAAAGAACGCGAGCGGAAGGATTTGGCGAGGAAGTGAAGCGGCGTATTTTGATTGGTACCTATGTATTGTCCCATGGTTACTATGATGCCTATTACCTTCAGGCCCAGAAATTACGGCGCCTGATTGCCAAGGATTTCACTGATGCCTTTCAGCAATGCGATTTGATCATGGGGCCAACTTCTCCGACGGTCGCTTTTGATATAGGCGAGAAATGTGATGACCCGATTCAGATGTATTTGTCGGATGTCTATACCAGCGCTGCCAGTCTTGCAGGATTGCCAGGCATGTCGATACCAGTCGGATTCGGCAAAAAGGATCGCCCGGTAGGATTGCATATCATTGGCAATTATTTCAAGGAGGCGCAAATGTTGAATGCTGCCCATCGTTATCAGCAGGTGACGGATTGGCATCATCGGATGCCATCGGATGTCAAGGCATGAGTCTATAAGGTTGGGCCTCAGGGCTCGTTAATAAATAACTTGAGCATACGCTGGGCGTCTTTACCAGGACGACGTTAGGCCCTGCTGCAATGCCTTGACATAAAAGAGTCATTCATAGGATGTATGCTGTTTGACATCCGCGAAATCACACGCTTTGTCCGCCTAACCAGTGAATCTTGATTAAAATTTAGAGAAGATAAGGATTGCCTGATCATGCAATGGGAAATTGTAATTGGTCTTGAAATACATGCACAACTTTCAACGCGGTCTAAAATATTTTCCGGCGCATCGATTGCCTATGGCGCCCGACCGAATTCACAAGCATGCGCCGTGGATATAGCCTTACCAGGCGTGCTGCCAGTTTTAAATCAGGGAGCGGTAGAACGTGCAATCAAATTCGGGCTGGCTATTGATGCAAAAATCAATTCGCCTTCGATTTTTGCGCGTAAAAACTATTTCTATCCCGACTTGCCAAAAGGTTACCAAATTAGCCAATTCGAGCGCCCAATCGTGGAGGGAGGGCATGTCAGTATCCAGGTTGGTGACAGAGAGAAAACCATACGCCTGACTCGCGCGCACTTGGAAGAAGACGCAGGAAAATCGATGCACGAAGACTTTCATGGCATGACTGGCATCGATTTGAATCGCGCGGGTACAGCATTGCTGGAGATTGTCTCTGAGCCCGATATGCGCAGCAGTGCCGAGGCGGTTGCCTATGCCAAGACACTGCATTCTCTGGTGCGCTGGATTGGGATATGCGATGGTAATATGCAGGAAGGGTCATTCCGATGTGATGCGAATGTCTCGGTAAGGCCACTGGGGACGGAAAAACTGGGAACGCGGTGCGAAATCAAGAACCTGAATTCCTTCCGCTTTCTTGAAAGAGCCATTGATCATGAAGTGGCGAGGCAAATTGATATTCTGGAAGAAGGAGGCCGCATTATCCAGCAAACCAGGCTATATGATGCGGACCGGGATGAAACACGCAGCATGCGCAGTAAAGAGGATGCGCAGGACTATCGCTATTTCCCGGATCCTGATTTGTTGCCGGTAGTCATTTCTGGAGAGTGGATTGAACATGCCAAAAAGAGTCTGCCCGAGTTGCCGGAAGACAAGCGTTCCCGATACGTCAAACAGCATGGTCTGTCGGCATATGATGCCAGCGTGCTGACCGTCACACGCGAACTCTCGGACTATTTCGACCAAACGGTAGAGATGCTACCCGGGCAAGGCAAGCTTAGTGCTAACTGGATCATGGGTGAAGTGAGTGGTCGATTGAATAAGGAAGGGCTTGAGATCGCGCAATGCCCGGTTAATCCTGAGCAATTGGCGGGCCTGTTGCGACGGATTAGCGATGGAACCGTTTCGGGGAAAATGGCTAGAGAGGTGTTTGATAGCATATGGTCTGGTGAGGGAAATGACGCTGATGCCATCATTGCGGCAAAAGGCCTCAAACAAATTTCGGATGATAGTGAGATTGAAAAATTGGTGGACGACGTGCTGATCGCTCATCCCCAGCAAGTCGCCGATTACCAGTCCGGGAAAGAAAAGGCCTTCAACTCACTGGTTGGTCAAGTAATGAAAGTGTCGAAAGGAAAAGCGAATCCAGCCCAAGTCAATTCGATACTCAAGCGGAAGCTGAGCGAGTAATTTTCAATTTGCCATCAGTGCGAAAATGTCCTGTTATCGGTTGGGCTATCGTTTTTTGTTGAATAATTATATCCCTGACTTTGGTCGGGTTCGAGTTTCGCAGCAAATCATTCGCGCCGCGAATGAAAATTATCCAATTCTTGTTTATGAGCCGCCCGGAAAGGTTGCAGCGACGCTGATCACTTTTTCGGGCTTTTCTGTTCATGGGTATCGAGATAAGCGCCTGGCCAGACTTTCACGCGCTTTTGCGCGCCAAGGGATGCGAGTCGTAACTCCCTATGTGGCGGATATTGATCAGTTGCGCATACATCCGGTTTCCATCGATAAGTTTGCCGCTCTGATCGAGGCAATACGCGCTGATGACAGCATTAATTCGAGTAAGCGCGCCATCAGTATTTTTGCCGCATCGTATTCTGGCGGAATCGCGATGCTGGCGGCAGCCCGTTACCAAACTGCATCATGTGTCAATACAATTTGCCTGCTGGGTGCTTTCGCCGATTTCCGGAATGTGCTGCGATTTGTTGTTGAAGAAGAAGCTATCGATGAATATGCAAGGTATATTTTGCTGCGCAATTTTCTGCAACGAAGTGATCGGCATAATAACGAGCTAGTAAATTTGCTTGATGTAGCGATAGCCGATAATGGTTTCCGAAGAAAGGTTCCGCGACTTCCTCAAGTGTTACAGGCCACATCACCCGATAATATAGGTGTTTTCTGGAAAATGCTGAACGATGTGGATTTCAGGCGGGGAATTGTTTACGGGGCGTTTGCAGATGTTGATCAAAGCGAATCCTGGGCAGAAAAATTCAATCTTGCAGACAAGCTGGAGCAAGTCACATTTTCAGTCAATTTAATCCATGGGCAGCGCGACAGGGTGATTCCCAGTAGTGAATCCATTCAATTGCATGACGTATTGCAGCATCAGGGTAAGCATGGTCATCTTACCTTGTCGAATCTGCTTGACCATGGCGATTTGATTGTAAATCATGCGCTCTGCAAAGAAATCAGCAAGTTATCTTTGGCATTTGGTGTTTTCATCGAAGCCTCGCTTGCACCCCAAGATTAACTTCTAGCGCGTCGCCAATGCATATACTTTGAAGCCAGGGCGGACTAATCGGCTGGTCTGCAGGCACGGATTTGAGTCGACAATCCTGGCTCAAATATCAGTCTGGATGTCAAGACTGATTCGTTAATCAATCGGGCTTTAAGAAGAGGTGAGTGGTATGGTTGTATGGTGCAAATTTTTACTCCAAAAAAGCCGACCATATAACCACTATAACAGTAATGTTATGAGGACATTTTGCCCATCTACGACGCCAAAATACCGTAATTGAGTAAATATAAAACCCTATGATTTTATTTATTTTTATAATTCCCTAATAAAGGTGTGGAAAAAAAGCTTGACTAAAAGTCGTAAGGTGACTAGCCTTTCATATGTATCTAGTGGAGGTGGATGAAACTTTGCTGGAACAAAACATGAAGTATTTAGTCATAGATCAAGCAAAGACCATAAAAAAAATGTGGTTATTTGCTAAAGTGAGTAATGAAAGCAGAGTATTTCATTACTGTTTCTAACAAAAATGTAGTGAACAGGAGGAATAGAGATGGCAACTACGATGGGAACGAGCAGCGCATCGTCGACCTCGG